>JAZGDP010000099.1:0-2645 GCA_036477885.1 Dehalococcoidia bacterium | reverse complement strand
ATATCTGGCCCTTTCGTAGTCTTCAATAGCCTTGTCGTAGTCTCCTGTTATGGAGAATGCCTCGCCTCTCTTTATATAGGCGTCGGTTAGCTTGTTATCATGTCTTATAGCCAGGGTGAACTGGTCTATAGCCCGATAGATGTCTTTGTTTGCTGAGTATGCGCTACCCTTTTCATAGTAGGTGACAGCGCTCACTGTTACAGAGGAGTCGACCCGCCTTCGGAAGGCACTTAGAATACCCATGTTTTTTAACCTCGCGCTGCTTGTTCTGGTGTTCCAGATAACCCCTCTAGGTACTACAGCTAATCATATGGTGCTGGGTTGACTATGTCAATGGGACTTTTGGATATTTTGCCATCTTTGGGGATTCTTAGGCTTGTGCCCAGGCCTTGAGAAGCCTTAGCCTGTATCTCACCTTGAAGGCGAAGCCGCTAACTCCTGGAAGACCTCCCCTGCTGTTGCTACAGTGGCATCTATGTCATCCTCGGTGTGGGCTAAAGAGACGAAAAGAGCCTCGAACTGGGAGGGGGCTAGATAGATGCCCCTGTTCAGCATCCCCCTAAAGTATTCCGCATACCTGGGGGTGTCCGATAGCTTTGCTCCTTCATAATCAACCACCTCTTTATCGGTGAAGAAGGATGTCATCATGGAGCCTACCCTGTGGAGTTGTATGGGAATCTCCGCCTTCTGGGCTGCGTTTGTCAGTCCTTGGGCCAGACGGGAGCTCTTCTCCTCCAGATCTTGATATACTTGGGGCCTCTGGAGAGTCTTGAGGGTCTGTAGCCCGGCGGTCATCGCCAGGGGGTTGCCCGAAAGGGTCCCTGCCTGATACACCGGCCCCAGGGGCGATACCATCTCCATGATCTGCCCCTTGCCTCCGTAGGCCCCCACCGGCAACCCACCCCCGATGATCTTCCCTAGGCAGGTGAGGTCTGGCGTGACGCCGTACAGGGTCTGGGCCCCGCCGTAAGCCACTCGGAAACCGGTGATCACCTCATCGAAGATAAGGAGGGCCCCGTATTCCGAGGTTAGCTGACGTAACCCATCTAAGAAGCCCGGCTGGGGAGGCACCACTCCCATATTACCCGCCACCGGCTCCACAATGACGGCGGCTATCTCCTGGGGATGAGCTTGAAACAGCTTTTTTATGGCCTCTATGTCATTGAAAGGAGCGAGGAGAGTCTTTTCAGCATAGGATGAAGGGACGCCGGCGCTATCGGGCGTTCCCAGTGTGGTGGCGCCGGAGCCAGCTTTAACCAGTAGTGCGTCTCCATGGCCGTGATAGCCGCCGGTAAACTTCACTATCATATCCCGCTGGGTATAGCCTCTGGCCAGACGGAGGGCGCTCATGGCGGCCTCGGTGCCTGAGCTTACGAAGCGAACCATCTCTATAGATGGCACGGCGTCGCAGATCATCTGGGCCAGTTGAGTCTCCAGCTCCGTGGGTGCACCGTAGGTGGTGCCTCTTTCCACGGCCTTTTTCAGCGCCTCCACCACAGGGGGATAGGCGTGTCCCAAAATCAACGGTCCCCAGGAGCATACATAATCGATGTATTCGTTGCCGTCTACATCGTATATTCGGTTGCCCCTGGCCCTCTCGATAAATACGGGTTCTCCTCCCACCGCTCGGAAGGCCCGGGCGGGGCTATTGACCCCCCCAGGCATGTATCTCTGGGCCTGCTCAAACAGTTTTTTGGATTTATCTTTCTTCAAAT
The DNA here is from genome assembly GCA_036477885.1 of Dehalococcoidia bacterium. Lineage (GTDB taxonomy): Bacteria > Chloroflexota > Dehalococcoidia > JAZGDP01 > JAZGDP01 > JAZGDP01. The sequence continues at coordinate 930 of JAZGDP010000099.1, read as the reverse complement.
CAGCCCCTAAGTGTTGATTTCTGATTGTGTACGATTATAGACACCAGGGTGGTGAAGTGGCCCCTCCCGCCGACGCCGAGGGCGTCAGGGGCGGGATGGGTGGGAAAATACACACAGCGTTTCCAGACGCTGTCAAGTTAGCCTCAAAAAAGCCAAGCCTACTCCTTCCCCTTCCTAAACAAAATACTTAACTCGCTCCTTCTTGTACTCCTTGGTGCTGAAGAGGATGACGTAGTCGGTGACGCCCGTCTTCTCCGAGATCTGCTGGGCGATGCGCTTGCATTTCTCGATGTCCCGGGAGTGAACCATGCTGAAAAGATTATAAGGCCAGTCGGGATAGACGGGGCGCTGATAGCAGTGGCTCACCTGGGGGAAGGAGGCGGCTATTGCCCCCACCTCCTCGATGCGCTCCCCGGGCACTCGCCAGCAGACCATGCCGTTAGCGGTGAAGCCTGCCTTCTGATGGCGCAGGATGGCGGCGAATCGACGCATGTAGCCCATCTCCTCAAACTCCCTGGCCTTGCCTAGAAGCTCGGCCGCGGTGATGCCCAATCGTCCTGCCATGGCGTCGAAGGGGCGGGGGGTGAGGGGCAGGTCCTCCTGTAGCTCCCGAATGAACTCCTTATCTCGCTCCGTCAGCGGCATTCCCTCCTTGGAAGAGCCTTTAGCCCTCTCTTCGGGCTGTAGAGTCTCCTCGTCCTGGGTCATATCCAGCTTGACCCCTATCTTGAAAAGCTTTTTGGTGGGCAGAAGACGATACTTCTCCGCCCGGGCCTTCTGAGCGAGCTTCTCCAAGGCTTCCTCCAGATCCTTCTCGGGGGGCACAGCCAGGGTGAACCAGAGGTTGAATTCATGGTCTCTTTTGTAGTTGTGGCTGACTCCGGGGTGCTGATTTATGACCGCTGCCACCTCCTCTATGCGGTCTTCGGG
>JAZGDP010000098.1:0-4040 GCA_036477885.1 Dehalococcoidia bacterium | reverse complement strand
GGACACCCTGGATAAAGAGGGTGCCAATCCCGACACCCACAGATGCAGCAGTAACCTCCTGGCCCCTCTGAAAAAGGTCAGGCAGTTGGGCCAAGCCCATAAAAGCCCCAACGGTGAGGCCCCAGGCGGCTGTATGCCTGAGGGCAAGCTGGAGGGAGGTAAGCCAACTGTTATGTACCCTAGACATGGCAAGGTTGAGAGTAACCAATCCAAAGACTACGTTGGCTACAAAGGAGGCCATAGCTACTCCCACCAAGCCGTAGAGGTCTATAAACAGCCAGGTGAGAGCTAGAGCGGAAATGTTATACAGTAAGTTCCATATCACTAATGTGGCAAACCGCCCCTGAGCGTCCAGAATAGTGTGAGCGAATAAAGCAGCCCTCCACAAAACGAATCCAACAACTATCCACTTAAGCAGGCTTACACTTTCACCAAATTCCACCAGCACGTTGTGGACAAAGAAGTCGAACAGGAAGAACACGCCGCCGGCGGCCACGGCGGACGCCAGTAAGTAGATGGTAAACATGGAGCCGGTGTATTTTCTGAGGTACTCCGTGTTTTTAGCATCAGATTTGCCTTTCTCTACCATTATAGTGGGATACAATACTCTAGCTACGGCATTGGGCACGATTTGCATTACCGTGAAGGCGCCCAGGGCCAGACTATACAGTCCCACGTTTCGTATATCGGTCATGGCGACTAATATCATGATCTGGAAGGTCCAGACCATGTGATATTCGAAACGATAAAGGGATAGTACGAACCCTAAACGTAAAAAGGATAGGGCCATCCTCAAGTTGAAATAGAGGCGGTAGGCCATCTTCATTGCCCTCGCCAGCCAAGCCCCTTGTATTACGGAGGCTAAGATGCTGGCGATCAAGGCCCCTTCCACCCCCAGCCAGATGGTCAGAGGCACCACTAAGACGACGCCCAATACGGCGGCAAATATCTGCCTCTTGCCTATGACATCGAAACGCCTCTCCGCCTTCAAGTTTGTCAGTAAATATGAGACAAACCTTTCTGTAAGAACTGTAGCCGTTAAGAGAATTATCAGAGAAAGCCCTAGAGTTCCTCGGGGCGGCAGGCCAAGGAGGTAGAGAATCCAAAGGATTGCCAGGCCGAGCAGAGTCAGCACCCAATAGCAGGTAAAAACCAGGTCCCTAATCCGCTCTTTTTTCTCCTTAGCATCTTCGCCGATGGCTATAGATAGCTGTCGGACCAGCACGGCAGGCAGTCCCAACTCGCCGTAGGCTATGAACTTGCTGATAATGTTAATCAACCTCAAGATACCCAGGTTGTAGGGACCCAGGAAATAGGGAACAACGAACCCGGAGACCAGGCCAGTACCTCTAAGACCTACCCGACCTACTATTAGCCATAGCGAGCTTCTGACAAATAACTTTCCCTCTTCTGTCTTGGACAGGAGATTTGTATCTATTGTAGATTTCTCAGCCCGAGTCTCCATCATTTTAGGCTATGCGAGCACAAGCTAAGGCGTTTAAGGTTCCAGCACTTTCAATAGATATTGCCCTATTCGCTCCCCGGCGTGGCCATCCTGAAGACCGCATTCTCGGCTCACTACGCTCATCCTGCCTTTGCTGTCCAGCTCCGGGTTTTCCAGATAATGATTGACATGCTTAATAAGCTCTTGCCGACTGTAGGCTACTCGACAGCTTTGAAGAGCCAGAGTGCGGCGTATCCAGCCGAAATAAAGGTAACGGGCCATGGGCCCCCGCCTTTCGTATCCCAATCGCCTTTTTCTGTATCCGTCGAAGGCTATGTTGACCACCGGTACATCACAGATAAAGGACTCCAGGTTCAAGGTGGAGAAACCTGTAATCACTACGTTGGCATACTTAATCATCGCTGCCAGGTCCAGCATGTCGGACTTGGGAAGGTCTAAATCGAGGCGTGTGGATAGCACCTGGGGACTGTGATAGACGACGTAGGGGCATTTCTGGCGGATCTGCTCATACCTATCTAGTAGCGCCTTGAGGGTGGCTGAGTCTAGTGGTCCTTCTCGGCCGGCGAAATGCTTGGGATGGAGCCTCACCAGTAACTGGCAGGGTGCGGATAGCACTTCTTGATTGATGGCCTCGGCCAAAATATCCACGATGTCTGCGTTATAGGGGTAACTCTGAGGCGGGTTGGTGCCAAAGAGGAGAATCCTTCGCTCAGTAACTAGCCCAAAACGCGCACAGAAGTCCTTGTAAGAAGGCAAAGCCCCATTACTGCTGTAGGTATCAAAGTGGGGGATGCCACCTATGAAGACAGCCTTGTTGGGGAGGTCATGTCCCTTAACCAGCTCTTCCTTCATGGCTTCCCCCCAGGCAATAACGGAATCAGGCTCAGCCCCCCTGTAGCCCTGCCTATCCGGCTGGTCCCAGTTCTGGATCACCACAGCGGTTTTAACTCCCCACTGCTTGGCCTCCCTTAGAAGATAGGCATCCACAGGATTGGTCCCCAAGGTAGTGGCAATTAACAGGTCTGGGCGATATTTTTGAAATAGGGAAGTATGGAGATTGCCTTGGGCCAAGCTAGACTCCAGGCCCAGTAAGCCTTTACGTAAAGACTTGGATTTTCTAAGCATTGGGATGATCGCTCTGAGGATGCCTCTATGTAACGGATGCGTATTATGATCGATCAGCCGTAGTCTAAGAAGGGCATCCACCGAGCTAAGGTCGCCTTCAGAGCTCAGTGTAAAAGTCCGCAAACCCTTGAAGAATCGCTGTGGAGGAGAATCACGAAAGCGTTGTAAGCACTTTTCAACCTCCAATCGTTCGATGAGTACCCGGTCATCTTGAAACTCTCGAAGAAAATACTCCTCCTCTGGATTGGGGCAGAGGATGACCAGACGGAGCCCTGCCCCCTTCAAAGTGCTAAATATCCCCGTCCGAAGCAGCAGTCTTGCGCCAAATCCATCCCAGACCGCCAGCATCACCGTCTTTGACGAAATCGCCTTGTCCATCTTCGGGGCCACTGTCTAAGCTTCCCTTAGAAGGCTGAGGATATGTTGGCCCACTCGCTCGCCGGCATGGCCATCGGAAGGGCCACATTCCTGCTCCACAAGGTGCCGGCGGGCCTTGGCATCTTCCTCAGGGTGACGAAGATAAAAGTTAATGGTATCCAGCAATTGAGCTTCACTTTCTACGAGGGGGGCCGCCCCAGAGGCGATTAGCCTTTGGTTATGGGTTCGCTCCTTAGCCCTCTCCACCGAATAAAAATTGTTGGCGGCATGACCGCCCTCGGGCAAAAAACCTATATTGATGACTGGCCGATTAATAATGCTAGCCTCCACGTTTAGGGTAGAAAACATGCACACCACCACATCGCTATGGGTTAGGATGTTGGCCATGGCCCCCATTTCCGAGCGATTCATGTCGCTACTTAGCCTCTGGGAGAGGATCCGAGGTGTGTTAATGGCTACCTCGGAATATCCCTTGGCCAACATCTGCAGATCCTTTAATTGCTCATCTACCCACTGGGCTTTTCTGTTGTTCTGGGCAAAGTACCCCGGATGGAGCCTAATCAAAAGCTGGCAAGGATAAGGGAATTCCTTTTCCTTTATGGCTTGGGCGATGGTTCTCCCTATTTGAGGGTTAGGCCATTCCTTCATGATGGCGGCGGGGAAAAATATTAGTTTCCGCTCAGGGTCTAACCCCAATCGCTGAAAAAATGACTCCCTGGATTCTATGCCATTGCTCCGAAAATAATGATCGAAGATAGGGACACCAGCGACGAAAATATGCTCCTTAGCTATGTCATGGCCTCGGACCAGCTCCTCCTTCATAATCTGACTCCAGGCCACCACATAGTCCGGCTCGGCGCCGCCTAGCCCCTTACAAGTAGCATGGTCCCAATTGGTGATTACTGCCACTGTTCTGGCTCCGTGGGCCTTGGCCTCTCGTATGATGTAGGAGTCCAACTGCCAGTAGCCTGTGCTGGGTGTAATAACCAGGCGAGGTCTATATTTTTTAAAGAGCACTCTATGGAGATGGGGCACGAACAGTCGGCTTTCCAGTCGCACTAATCCCCTTCGC
>JAZGDP010000097.1:0-3034 GCA_036477885.1 Dehalococcoidia bacterium | reverse complement strand
TAAAAACGTCTACATAAGGAAACCGGGTCTCAAAGCCCTCCACCCTGTTGCCCACCAAGCAACCCATCAGTGCTAGCACCTGGCCGGGCCTCTTACTCTTGACGGATTTCATCAAGCCCAGGGTGCCTACAACTCTATCTTCGGCGCTCTGTCGGACCACGCAGGAGTTGAGAACAACCACATCGGCTTCAGCGGGCCTGGCCACGGAGGTGAGGCCGGCATGCTCCAGGGAACTGGCAAGGCGCTCCGAATCAGCCTTGTTCATCTGGCAGCCAATGGTCCAGATGTAGTAGCTGTTCATAGGCATATACGGTGCTCCTGGCGGAGGGAGTGGGATTCGAACCCACGAGGCCGATTTCTCAGCCAAGGCGCTTAGCAGGCGCCCGCACTAGACCACTATGCGATCCCTCCCATTTGCTACTAAAACTATAGCAGACCCAGGAGACGGGCATCAATGGGGACACCAGATTCTGGCAGATGAGGGACGCACAGATGTGTTAGCTGGAACGCCGTCAGAAATTCATATTTGTTTAGTATTCCAATCGGTAGAGGCTGTTAAACTAACGCTATCGTCCCAAGATTTGGGCCTATTGACAGTATTCGTCTCATAGTTTATGATACCACAGCTTTACACAATTTGGGTATGCGAGGATAGGATGGACGAGTTAGACCGCAAGATAATTGAAATTCTACAGATCGATGGCCGCGCCTCCAACGCACGAATAGCCCGGGAGGTGGGGGTCAGTGAAGGAACGGTCCGGCGCCGCCTCCGACGCCTAATCCAGGAAAACGTGGTCAAGATCATTGCCGTTCCCAACCTGGACAAGATGGGCTACTCCACCGCTGCCCTTATTGGTCTGCAAACGGCTCCGGGGCAACTGGACGGCGTAGCCGACGCAATCGCCGAAATGAAAGAGGTCCACTACGTGGCCATCACCACCGGCGCCTTTGACGTCTTCGCCTGGGTGGGCATGACCTCTACCGAGGAGCTGGGCATATTCCTGCGAACCAAGATAGGCACCATTCCGGGGGTAACCAGGACCGAAACCTTTGTGAACCTCACCATCAAGAAGCGCACTTACGGTCTGATCCTCTAGCATCATTCCGCGGCCAGTAGCCCTGGTCAATGGATGCGAGTAACTGCGTTCAGCGCAAGGCTGAATCAGTGTGCAATCCAGAGGTCCTATGCTATAATGCCACCTCGGGGCGTCTATCAGAATCCCCGGCTAGGTTGCCATGATAATGAGGAGGAGCAGTAGTCCATGACGTACATCATTGCGGAGCCGTGTGTCGATGTGAAGGACGCCGCATGCGTCGACGTTTGTCCCGTTGACTGCATCTATACCACCGATGAAGACAACATCTTCCTCATCAACCCCGATGAGTGCATCGACTGCGCCGCCTGCGAACCTGTGTGCCCCGTTATAGCTATCTTCCCTGAGGACACTGTTCCAGAGCAGTGGAATAACTACACTCAAATGAACTACGATTACTTCAAGGACAGGGACCTCTCCACCCGCAAGCGAAGTAATTAACAGTTTTTCCGGACGCGTCCCCTGGGAAGGCGTCCCAAAGCTATAGATAATTAGGTACAAAGCTGTGTCCAGGCTCCTTGGACGCAGCCTTTTTGTTACAATAGCAGAGTGGCCCAAAGAATTCGGTACCTCACTGCCTAGGGGCACATGAAGCAAGACTCGGCAACCAACGATAGAAAGCCAGAAGGCGCTGAGCGTCTTTCGTCGGCCGTAGAAAACTACCTCCTCTCCCTCTATATCCTCAAAGAGGAGCAGGAGAGAACTGTCCTTGGCCAACTGGCGGCCTACATCCGGCGGCTGCCTGCCGCTGAGGGCCTGGGCACCTCCCTTCCGACAGTCCTTGGGATGCTGCGTCGCATGTCTCGCGATGGCCTCATTCAGATATCGGCTCAGAAGGAGATTCAGTTCACTCAAAAGGGCGCTAAGCTAGCTGCTACCATCGCCCGGAGACACCGGCTGGCTGAGCGCCTGGTAGTGGACGTTCTGGGTGTTAGCCTCCCCGATGCCGATCAGGAGGCTCACATCCTTGAGCACGGTATTTCTCCTTTTTTGGAAGAGAAGATAAATGAAACGGTAGGTAATCCCACCACCTGTCCCTTCGGCAAGCCCATTCCAGGCAGCGACTACAAGAAACCTCCTGGGCCGGTGGTGCCTATGAACGACGCAAAATTCGGTGTCACCTATCTGGTCAGCAGCCTTCCCGATGAGGACCCCAAGCTCTTAGAATTCCTGTGCGAACACCGGGTGTTGCCCGACGAGGAAATAGAGATTCTGGAGATAGGGGACTATCGAGACGTCATCACCTTCCGAACGCCTGTAGGGGAGACCGCTCTGAGCTTCGCCACCGCCTCCCGGATCTATCTTACCCAGCGCCCTCCCGAAGAGGTCCCACAGTCGGCGGTGGAGTGACGTACAGCTGTCTAGTTCCTACAATACTCACAAACATTAAGGCCCACTTCTCCAATCCAGAAGCGGGCCTTCAGCAATTGCAGGGCTAGGTGTAAACACCTTAGAACCTGCTATCCCAGGCTATCAAGACACTCCTTCAGCGGGCTGTTAAGGCAGGTGAAAATGGGAGTGTCCTTTAGTGTATAGGGCCTGGCCTGTGACTCCCTGAGCTCCATGACCAGCTTGAGAAAGTCCTCGGGGCTCTCGGTCTCAAAGCCAAGGACAAAGTCATGGTCGTCTATGCCAAAGGAGTAGCTAGTATGAACCTTCACCGAGGGATACCTGTGCCCAATGGTGAAGTGCTCGTTCATCATCTCCTGTCTTGTCTCCTTAGGAAGCTGGTACCAGTCATGGGTCTTCACAAAGGGGTACACAAACAGATAAGCGTCGCCCCTGGGACCGATGGCGCCGCCGCGGTGGGTCTGGCTTGGGTGGGTGTGCTCGCCCAAATAGGGCGAGGGTCGGGTCATGGCCCGATAGGAGTAGGGGATGCTGATGTATTTGCCCAGATCGGTGCCGTATAAACCGGTCGCCAACTCCTGCAGCGCCTC
>JAZGDP010000096.1:0-7612 GCA_036477885.1 Dehalococcoidia bacterium | reverse complement strand
CGGCGTGGTGGCAGAGCTAGCCGACCGTGTGGCCGTCATGTACGCTGGACGCCTAGCGGAAAGCGGCTCAGTATACGATGTGTTCAGCAAACCGTTGCACCCTTACACCCATGGCCTGATGCAGTCGGTGCCCAACATCAAGCTGGATAAGGGGGAGGATCTGTACATGATGGCTGGCGAACCGGCGGACTTGACGCATCCTCCTACCGGCTGTCGGTATCACCCACGCTGCCCCGAGGCTATGGATATCTGCTCCCGCATCGCTCCCAATTTTCTCGACCACGCCGACGGGCAGTCCGCAGCCTGTTGGCTGTATGAAGACCATCCCGAAAAGGAAGCGGCGACATTGGACACAACGAAATATGGATAACGGCACTGTTCTGGTCGAGCTGCACAACGTCATGAAATGGTTCCCGGTTCAGCAAGGGTTTATGGCCAGCTTGCTGTCCCGTGGGAGAATCGACTACGTCCGCGCCGTGGATGGCGTCAGCTTTGAGATCAAGAAAGGTGAAGTCTTCGGCCTGGTCGGTGAGAGCGGTTCGGGGAAGACCACCATCGGACGTCTGGTGTTGCGCCTGCTTGAGCCTACCGACGGCCAGGTTATTTTCGATGGCGTGGACTTGGCCACCCTGAGCGACGAGGAGATGCGCCGTCTGCGCAGCCGCATGCAAATCATCTTTCAAGATCCCCTCGCCTCTCTGAACCCGCGCATGACCATCGGCCAGGCCATCGCCCATCCAGTTGAAATTCATTACCGTAAGCGAGCGCAACATAAAAGGAAAATTGTCAGTGAGATGCTTGAACAGGTCGGACTCACACCGGCCCAGCAGTTCTACGACAAGTATCCCCACCAGCTCAGTGGTGGTCAGCGGCAGCGGGTGACCATCGCCCGCGCGCTGGTGACACACCCCGACCTTATTTTGGCCGACGAGCCGATCGCCATGGCCGACGTCTCGTTGCGTGCCTTGCTCCTTCATCTCTTGAAGCGCCTCAAGCAAGACCTCAACCTGACCTACCTGTTTATCACCCACGATCTCGCCACTGCTAAATACATCTGCGATCGCATTGGCGTGATGTATCTCGGGAAAATTGTCGAGATCGGCTCGTTGCAACAGGTGTTTAGTAATCCAGTCCACCCTTACACGCGAGCGTTGCTGTCCGCCGTGCCAGTGCCCGACCCGCGCGCCCGCCGCACGCAGGCCCTCCCTCACGGCGAGATTCCCAGTCCGATCCATCCTCCCTCTGGCTGCCACTTCCACCCGCGTTGTCCTATCGCCCAGGACATATGCAAGCGAGAGGTCCCGGAGACCCTGAATGTGGCGGGGCAGCCCGGCCACATGGCCAGCTGCCACCTGCGGACCGGTCACTATCAACACCTGGACCCAGAGCGGCCACCCGGGGATGTAGCATGAACCCTCACGTGCAGGCTCCACTGCCCCCCTCTCGAAGCATCATCGTATCTGTTGGGGAGAGGCAAGGGCAATTACGTTCTACAGGCAGGTCCGTGCAGTTACTAACGCAGTTAGTAACGTCGCAATTTACCAGTGGCGCCCTTTCGGAAAGTAAAAGCCCTCTTTTTACTTCAAGGTCAAATTTCCAAAGCTGGCCTTTCGACAAATCCTGACTCCCTTTATGGGCCCTGTCACGGGCTACGGTGATTGAGGGGGCGCCATAAGAGCATACCTGCCTACACCGTGGGGCAGGAATGATGATGGAGCAGGAGCACTTGACACGGCCCTTTCGTTTGTGTACACTAACGGTAAGCCATGACTTACCAAGATGTACTCACAGCTCTTGCCGACCCGACCCGACGGGAGATTCTAGAAAGGCTGAGGAAGATGCCTAGCTCGGTGAGAGCGCTAGCCGAGGGCCTGCCAGTTAGCCGTCCCGCGGTGTCGCAGCACCTTCGCATATTGAAAGATGCCCATATGGTCCGGGAAAAACGCGAAGGCACCCGTAGAGTCTACAGCGTCCAAATTGAAGGTCTGGCTGAACTACGCGCCTACCTGGAAGGGTTCTGGGGGGATATCTTAGCTTCATTCAAGGAGACTGTTGAGTCCGATCAAGGAGGAACCGATGACCGAAAAGAAGACTGAAGAAACCATTGCACCTGTGAGGAAGGCCGTGATAGTCCACCGTACCGTCGAGGATGCATTCCACGTCTTCACGGAACAGGTTGCTATCTGGTGGCCACTGGATACCTACTCCGTCGGCGAGCATTCGAGTGACACTTGCGAGATTGAAGGGCGTGTCGGAGGCCGGTTTTATGAGCGGCTCAACGACGGCACGGAGGTCCTGTGGGGGGAGATCCTCCAATGGAACCCTCCCAACCACCTTGCTTTCACGTGGCATCCGGGGCGTGAGCCCGACTCGGCTCAGACTGTGGAAGTGACCTTCACCAGCATAGATGAAGGAACCCGTGTCGAACTGACGCACAGCGGATGGGAGAAGTTAGGGGCACGGGCCCTCGAGACCCGGGACAGCTATGATTCGGGTTGGGAGTTTGTGCTCGGTGAGCGCTATGTCGCCTGCTGCGAGCAAGAAGTTACCTTATAGTAATGTTATCACTGTGAAAAGATGTTTGGTTCTCCTAGTGGTAGGTCTGCCACAGTGCAGGCAATACAAATTATTAGGGAACCTTTTTGTGAAAGTCTTCTTACAGGTCCGGTAGCGTCCCTTCCACGGCCAAGGCGTGACGAAGGTCCTGGGTCACCTCAAAGTCCGGCCGTTTCTCTTTCAGCTCCCTCAGGTGCTGGCGCATGATTGCCAGGTCAGCGTAGTGGAAGCCGCCGGAGCTGTGGCGAAGAGGATCAAGGCTGTACTTCTCCCAGATGTCCAGGGTCCTCGCGGCAACTTCCAGGTGCCAGGCCGCCGTGGGTGTCTGATGGCCTTCCAGGGAAGAGCCGGGCATTGGCATCCAGGGGATGGGCACGCCATAGATGCCCCGCTGGGCCAGCCAGTCGATGCCCGCCAGGAGCGAGGTCTTCGGCTCCAGTCCAGCCACCAAGACTGAAGCCACCTGGCCCTTGCCAAATAACTGGACTGCATATTCCAGGGCCTCCAGCCAAGCTTCCTGGGACATCAGGGCAGCCTTGCCAGGGGCAATGCCGGGCCACAACCGCTGGTCCCATACCTCCAGATTGAAAGCGACCCCTGCCCACCCCGCATCTTTCAGTGCTTCCATCTGCCCGAAAGTCGACGGCGGAACCAGAACCGCCTGGCTCCCCGGGATGGTGTTCACACCCAGGCGTTCCTTTATGGCTCGGCCTACCTCCAGGATGTAAGGGACTTCGGCTCGCTCAGGGAGTACCCCTCCCGTGATTTCCATCTCGGAGCAGACACCTTCGCTGTAGGCTGCCTCGGCCACCTCAGCTACTTCCTCGGGCGAGGCGATGAAATAGCCCTTGTAGTGGCCGTGGTATGGCGGCTTCTCCCCTATGATCCCACAAAACAGGCACTGGGTATTTTCAGAAAAAAACTGACAGTAGGCGTTATATTCGATGAGAAGCTGGCGCTGCAGGCGATGCGGGCCGATGTAAGACATGGGTGCTCCCGTGGACGTGGTGCGGCAGTAGTAGCTTGGCCTTCTTTCGAACTCCACGGGAAACAGCCTAAGCTCATCCAAGTATACATATAGAGTCTCCCCCACCCGCCGAAGGAGGAAGGGCGACTTGGGGTCCAAGTTCAGGGAGGTATAGAAGCCGTGGGGCAGGTATAGGGCGTGGGGAATCATGCGAGGCTGTCTCTGGCCAGCAGCAGGGTTGTAGTGGTAGTGGCCGAGATCCTCCTTCCAAACCGTTCCGACCCCGTCGTAGGCTGATGCGTCCAGCCGCACTCCGCTCAGGAAAAGGGCCCCCTTTATGAGGAAGGTTTCCCCCTCACCATAGGCCCATTCTACCAGTCCGGGCCGGGACACCATTTTCCCCAGCAGAGCCAGCAGGGCACGGTCGCCACCGTAGTTGGAAATAGCCGCTGTTATCTTCCTCTGGATAGGGCGACCGATAAGCTTTCTGGCCCTGGTTGCCAAGCCCTTTGTCCCCTCCTTGATCCTGGCTCGCCTTTCAGCTGACATTCCGCATTTCAACGCCTCTGCACCCAAAGCTAAGGCACGTCTATGGTGGGTATGAGTTTAGCAGCACCTCCTAACGCCGTCAACTACCTTAGGACGCCCCCAAACACCACGACCCTCGTGGTTGACAGACGCTTATCGGAAACAACCTCCTCTGGGCCACACCAGTTTCCCCTTCATAAAGAGACCCTTGCGGCAAGGGTTCGACCCAATTCCATCACCTAAGTGGAAGTTAAAGAAACGATTGAAAATTCTTCGCAGCCAAGATATATGTACGAGTCAAGGGGAATTTATCTAGCCCCCCTTCTTTTGTACACCTACAACACCCGAGTCAACCACTTCTCTGGCCTTTACTGTCAAGCAGCCAGCGGATCATTCAGTCCCTAAGTCTTGAGAAGGGCTTCTGTAAATCCTTGATCAAATAGCCATCGGCCCCGTAAAGGGCCCCGTCGATAGCAAGGTGAGCGCCAACGTTAATCCTAGGACGTTTTTTGTTATTGTGTTCAATCTTCCCCCAGATGCCTACCCCTAAAGGCTTTTCCCCTCTCCTCAGACAAGGAATCGCCTAAATTCTAGGCGTACCGGGGAGGGCTGGGGGGAAGGAAAATGTAAGCGTTAGCGGCGTTCATGTATTATCTTTGCTGAGAAGGATACCTTTGAATCAGCTTATCTCTCAACATGATTTCTCCCTCTCTCCCACCCCTGACGTTTACTCTAATAGACGTGGTTTTCCTTGGCCTGCCAAATAAGGGGCTAAGGGGTGGGTTAGGGTGGAAAGGAAGGCATAGGCGCTAGCAACGCTGAGCATTACAACCCAATAGAAAGCATTCCAGCCTTCTCTCATTGCAAAGGGATAAATGGCATGCTAAACTAAACGGCTACCGAGAGGGGAAAGAAGAGAATGCCCAAATTCGTCAAGGCAGCCAAGGTGGATGAACTGAGGCCGGGAGAGGGCAAGCTCATATTCGTCCACGATAAACCCATGGCCCTCTTCAACGTAGACGGCTCCTTTCACGCCATTAACTACATCTGTCCTCACATGGGTGGACCTCTGGGGGAGGGGAAGCTCACGGAAACCGTCGTCACTTGCCCCTGGCATGGCTGGACTTTCGATGTGAGGACGGGCCTCCCCGATCACCCAGGAGGGCATTCGGTGGCGGCATACGAGGTCAAGGTAGAGGGAGGGGAGGTTCTGGTGGGGTGGCTTAAGAAAACTCCCCAGGAAAGGTCCTAACCTTCAACGATGCAAGAGGTAATCCTAACCAAGCGATTCGAGTTCTCCGGCTCCCATCGCTACTACAGGCCCCAGTGGAGTGAGGAGGAGAATCGAAGGATTTTCGGCCCCAACAGTCGCCCCCACGGCCACGGGCATAACTATACGCTGGAGGTCTCGGTGGCGGGGAGGTTGGACGAGGCCACCGGGATGGTGATGAACATCGTGGATCTCAAAGCCACTGTACTTGAGGTCTTAAAGGAGTTCGATCACAAGAACCTAAACGTTGATACCTCATACTTCAAGGAGCGTATCCCCACCACTGAAAACATCGCCTTAGTGCTGTGGGAGCTTATAAATCAACGGTTGAAGAACAGCGCCCTGAGGACTATTCGCCTTTACGAGGACGAGGACCTCTTCGTAGAGTATCATGGGGAGTAGAGAAGCGATCCAGAGGGACGGCAAAGTATATCTCTCCCGGCGATATAAATTCGCTGCCGCCCATCGGCTATATTCCGATAAGCTCTCCCAGGAGGAGAACGAAAGGGTTTTCGGCAAGTGCGCCAACCCCCAGGGGCACGGCCACAACTATGAGCTGGTGGTTACCGTGGCAGGCCCAGTGGACTCTCTCACCGGCATGTGTATAGATTTGAGCCGGCTGGATGATGCGGTCAAGGGCTATATTTTGGATAGATATGACCATCGGCACCTGAACCTGGACGTAGAGGATTTCCTGGAAACGGTACCCACTGGAGAGAATATTGCTCGACAGATATGGAGCCTATTGGAGCCTGTTCTGGGTGGGGAACGTCTGTACAGGATAAAGCTGGTGGAGACCCGGGACAACTACTTCGAGTACTACGGGGATCACGAGGCAAGCATCTAATGGGCAGAGTACTGAAGGGACAGGTAGCCATCATCACCGGTGCTTCCAGGGGCATCGGAAAGGCCGTTGCTACCCGTTTGGCCCAGGAGGGGGTGAGGCTCTGCATGGTAGCTCGCTCCCGAGAGAACTTGGCGGCCCTGGCCAAGACTCTGCCTGCCTCAGAGGACAATTACATCACCATCGGTGCCGATGTAAGGGATGAGGAGCAGGTTAAAAATATGGTGGAGTCCACCATATCCGTGTTTGGCCAGATAGATATCCTGGTAAACAGCGCCGGCATAACCATCTTCAAGTCCTTGGATGAGACATCTCAAGAGGACTGGGATATCATTATGGACACCAATCTAAAGGGAACATTCCTATGTATAAAGCACGTGGTGCCTCACATGCTCTCTCGGCGCACGGGAGACATAGTCAATATCTCCTCCATCGCCGGGCGCCAGGGGTTTGAGAACTCCAGCGCCTATTGTGCTTCCAAGTTTGGCGTCATAGGGCTATCCAAGGCCCTCTCCCTGGAGCTGAGAAAGCAGGGACTGAGGGTGATAACCATCTGTCCCGGCGCCGTGGACACGCCACTATGGGACTCCATCACTCATCCTCCCGACCGCTCCAAGATGCTTCAGCCTCGAGATGTAGCTAACATGATCCATGACGTTCTCGCTTTTTCCGATAGAGGTGTCGTAGATGAAATCACCGTCACTCCCCCTTTGGGAGTGCTTTGAAGAATGCCTGGGGAGGAATGTAATCTCATGCCACCGGGAGCAGCGCCAAACCTTACGAGTCCTTTCCCTCCCTATCCATCCTCACACTCTTAATCTAAATATGAGATAACAAAGGCAATGACAAGGCTTACAGCATCGGAGATAACCGAAGGGTTGAAAAATCTTCCGGGATGGCAGATAAAAGGGTCGGCCATAACTAAGACCTTTGGTTTTGATAACTTTGTCGATGCCATCGCCTTCGTCGACAAAGTTGCCGATCTAGCAGAACGGGCGGCCCACCACCCAGATATCCTCATCGAATACTCCCACGTAACCCTGACCCTATCCACCCACAGCGAGGGAGGCATCACCCAAAAGGATTTGGACCTGGCCAAGAACCTAGAAGGGATAAAATAAGATCGAATGAAGGACAAGAAAGAGGGATTTTAGTTGATAGCCGCCGGGGTAGGACACTCTAGGGCACCCGACGCCGGGGCAACGCCGAGTTTGCCCCGGTGGGAAAGAGGAACTGGGTGCATAACTACACCGGGGTGCTGGCCCTCTTCTCTCCCAAATGAATGGCACCACGCCGACACAACCAGTTTAATCAAAAGACGATAACTTGCCTGTTAGATACAATAGTCGCTGAAAATACAGCTTTCGAGCAGGGAGGACTATTCCATGAACCTTGACTTACAGCCAGAACAGCTTAGAGAAGCACTGTATCAAGCATCGGACATCGT
>JAZGDP010000095.1:0-9159 GCA_036477885.1 Dehalococcoidia bacterium | reverse complement strand
GCTACTCAGATAGATCTTATGAAATGGTGATACCTATGGGTTGGGTGGAATATAAAAGAGTACCAAATTTAATGCTCGCCGAGATGTGGAGGGATTTGCTGGAGGGCGAGGGGCTTCCTACTCGCATCCTGCCTGAGGGCGACGTTCGCTCCTGGGCCGAGACTATTCCCTTCGTCGTCTATGTTCCTCTAGGCAGGGAGCACGTAGCAGACGAGATTTTGAGGAAGGTGTAGATGATATCGGAAGCACCTGCCTGGCTGATATGGTTTCTTCCTCTAATATCCTTCATTCTCATCGCCTTTGTTATTCGCCCCTATAACGGCTCCACCGCTCGTCTTAGCGGATATATCACCGTCCTCAGCATTGCTGGCTCCTTCGTCCTGTCCATCTGGGCCTTGGCCTCGGTCATAGATAGCCCAGGCCACGTCATAGAGTTCCCCTCCCACACCTGGGTGGAGATAGGGAGCCTGAGCATAAGAATGGGGCTCATAATGGACTCCCTCACCGCAGTGATGGTGGTGGTGGTCAGCGGAGTGAGTCTCTTCATCCAGATATACTCCCAGGGATATATGAGGGATGACCCCTCCTACTCCCGCTTCTTCGCCTATATGTCTCTGTTCACCGCATCCATGCTGGGCCTGGTCATGGCGGATAACCTGATCATGCTCTATGTTTTCTGGGAGCTGGTAGGCCTCTCATCTTATCTGCTCATAGGTTTTTGGTACCAACGTCCAGCGGCGGCTGCGGCGGCCAAGAAGGCCTTCATAATGACCCGCTTTGGAGACCTGGGCTTCCTCATCGCTATCCTGGGCGTCTTTCTAACGGTAGGCACCTTCGATATAGCGGAGCTTCACTTCCTGGTGGAGGATGGCGTCTTAAAGGGGGTGGCTCTTACCTGGATAGCCCTGGGCATCTTCGCTGGGGCGGTGGGGAAATCGGGGCAGTTCCCCCTCCACACATGGCTCCCCGATGCCATGGAGGGCCCTACCCCTGTTAGCGCCCTGATCCACGCCGCCACCATGGTCGCCGCTGGGGTGTTTCTGGTGGCCCGCTTCGTCCCCCTCTTCGAGGCGTCGTCCAGCGCCATGAACACCGTGGCCTACATAGGTGGGGGCACGGCCCTCTTTGCCGCTACTATGGGCCTGGTGATGAACGACATTAAACGAGTGCTGGCCTATTCGACAATTAGTCAGTTGGGTTTCATGATGTTGGCCTTGGGGGTGGGGGCGCCCGCTGCCGCCCTGTTCCATCTCTTTAACCACGCCTTCTTCAAGGCCCTCTTGTTCTTGGGTTCGGGGAGCGTCAACCACGCCACCGGCACCTTCGATATGCGCTTAATGGGAGGACTCTATCGGGTCATGCCCTGGACCTTCATCACATTCCTCATAGCCGCTCTGAGCCTATCGGGCATACCGCCTTTCTCTGGCTTCTGGAGCAAGGACGCCATCCTTCTGTCCGCCTGGCACGACGATAAAATCCTCTACGGATTAGGGGTAGCGGCATCCTTCCTCACAGCCGTCTATATATTCCGAGTAGTCTTTATGACCTTTACCGGGGAGTATCGGGGAGGGGCCCAGGAGGAACACGGCTCCCACGGCGAACAGGGACATGCCCTTCATGAGTCCCCGGCGGTGATGATTGTACCGCTGGTAGTTTTGGCTGTCGCCGCTGTCGCCTCTGGGCTGGCCAACATGCCGGGCTTCTCTATACTGGGCATCCCCGAGGATTGGATGGCTGACTTTCTAGGGGAGGCGGGGGAGGTCTTCTCGGTCAACGTGGCCACTACTTCATCGATAGCAGCGGGGGCGGGGTTTTTGGTTGCCTTCATCATCTACGGAAGAAAGTTGATTCCCGCCGATACTATAGGGCGAATCTTCAGACCGATTTATCTTATTCTGTCTAGAAAGTACTATTTCGATGACCTATACGACGATATCATCATCACTCGGGGCCTATATAAGGGCCTGTCGGGATTTGGCGACCTTTTCGACCGATATGTGGTGGACATGATGGTGAATACTGTTGGCTCCATAGGCCGAAACATGGGTGGGGTGATGGCCAGGGTGCAAACGGGGCAGATGCAGGTCTACGGCATGGTGGTATCAATAGGCATCCTGGTCATACTGGCGGCCTTTCTCATCTTTGGAGGCGTATAGAAGGAAGAGGAATATAGGAGCTAGAGTTTGTTTACTGGTGCCCTTACATTAATAGTCTTTCTGCCTCTAGCAGGGGTCCTTCTATTGATCTCCGGGCCTTGGAAGGATAAAGAGGTCAGATATATTGCTGGCGCCTTTACCCTGGCCACCTTCGGGCTGGCCCTGACCGCCTTTTTCCGCTTCGATTTGGGGGCTGAAGGGCTCCAGTTCGTTGAACAGTATGAGTGGATTCCGGGCCTGGGCATTAAATATTTTATGGGTGTAGACGGTCTCAGCATGCCCATGGTGCTGCTGACCGCTCTTATCTTTGCGGTGGCCACCATCGCCTCCTGGAGCATCAACCTCCGAGTCAAGGAATATTTCATCTGGATCATGCTTCTGGAGACGGGGGTTATGGGGGTTTTCACCTCTCAGGATTTCATTCAGTTCTTCCTCTTCTGGGAGGTGGAGGTGGCCCCCATGTTCTTCCTCATATCTATTTGGGGCACGGGACGAAAAGAGTACTCGGCCATGAAGTTCCTCATCTACACCCTGGGGGGAAGCGCCTTCATGCTGGTGGGCATCCTGGTACTGGGATTCTCCGCTGGCACCTTCGACATGGTGGAGCTGGCCTCCATGGAACTACACATCGCCTTTCTATCCATAGAGGCGGTATTCTTCTTAATCTTCGTTGCCTTCGCCGTGAAACTGCCGGTATGGCCCCTTCACACCTGGCTACCCGATGCCCATACCGATGCCCCCACCGCTGTCAGCGTAATCCTGGCAGGAATCCTCCTGAAGATGGGGGGTTATGGCTTCATCCGCATATCGCTCAGCATCTTTCCCGAGGTGGCTGGGGACTTCGCCTGGTTCCTGGTCAGCTTTGCCGTAGTGAACATCCTTTATGGGGCGGTGGTCACCATTCAGCAAAAGGATATGAAGAGGCTCATTGCATTTAGCAGTATCAGCCATATGGGCTTTGTCCTTCTAGGGGTGGGATCCTTGGGGGAGATAGGGGTTACCGGAGCAGCCCTGCAGATGTTCACTCACGGCACCATCACCGGTCTCCTCTTCCTTCTGGTGGGCCTGGTGTACGATAAGACCCACACTAGATACATACCGGACCTGAAGGGGCTGGTTCACCGAATGCCCATAACGGCGGTGGTATTCGCGGTGGCGGGTCTGGCCGCCCTGGGAATCCCATCGATGAGCGGCTTTGCCTCGGAGCTGCTGGTCTTTCTGGGCACCTTCCCTGAGTGGAGGGCTGCCACCATCCTGGGAGTCATAGGGATTGTTCTGACGGCAGGCTACATATTGTGGATGATACAGCGGGTCTTTTTCGGCCCCTCCGACGAGCGATTTAGTCAGGTGGGGGATGTCATCGCTAGAGAGATGGTGCCCTTGGCCCCTATGGTGGGTGCCATTTTCCTGGTGGGGATTTATCCCGCTATATTAACCGATATGCTTCGAGGAGGCATTGTACCCATAATAAGTAGGCTGGGCTGAGGCAAGTAGCTTAAGATAGGATTTCAATGGACGCTAAAGAGCTTACAGTAGCTGTGGGAGCGGTTATAGAGGATGATAGGGGAAAGATATTGCTGGTGAAGCACGTGCCGCAGAGGGGAGGCTACTGGCAGGGGAAATGGATATGCCCAGGAGGGCGTCTACACCTGGGGAAGGGGCTGGAGGAGGCCGCACGAAGGGAGATCATGGAGGAGACTCACCTGGAGGTGCTTTTGACAGAGCCCCTGGTGCCCTTTGAGCGGATTGTTAAGTCTAAAGGCGAGACCCAGATGCACGTTATCTACATAGATTACTTAGCCAAGGTTGTAGGCGGTGAGCTGATGCCCGATAGCGATGTAGGCGAGGGGATGTGGGTGGAGAAGGAACGCATCCAGGATATCTGGCAGGAGCTGCACGAGGATACCCAGAGACTGCTTAAGATAGCGAGGGTGGTTTAAGGTCATGTTCCCCGACGATCTTTATCTACTATCGCCGGAGATAAGCCTGGCAGGCATTGCGGTGATAGTGATCTTGCTGGACCTGGTGCTGGAGGATAAGAGGATTCTTGCTGTTGCCAGTCTATTGGGGCTGGCGTTACCAGTAGGCTTCTCCATAGCCCTGTGGGTAAATATAGACGGCAAGCCCGATAATGTACTCATAGGGTTTAGCGACCTTTTGGTGGTGGACTATTTTAGCCTCTTCTTCAAGTTTCTCATCGTCGGCATAGCGGCCTTGGTCATCCTGTCCTCTCAGGAATACGTAAGCAGATTTCGCCGCTTTCAGGGAGAGTATTATGCCCTGGTGCTGACGGCCTCGGTAGGGATGATGCTCCTTGCCGCCACCAGGGAGCTCATCTCCATCTACATCGCCTTAGAGCTAAGCTCCCTCTCCCTGGCGGCGCTGGTGGCCTTCTTGAGGGATGCTCGTAGCACCGAGGCCAGCATAAAGTTTTTGATTCTGTCCGCCCTCAGCTCCGGCGTCATGCTCTACGGCATGGCCCTGGTCTTTGGCCTTACTGGTAGCACCATGCTGTCCGATATCTCTGGGGAGATCGGCTCTCTGGGACAACTGGTGGATGAGCCGGCCCTCCTATTGGGAGTCATCTTCATAGTGGCCGGCTTCGGATTTAAGATATCCACCGTTCCCTTCCAGATGTGGGTCCCCGATGTTTACGAGGGGGCTCCTACCCCCATAGTCGCCTATCTTTCGGTGGCCAGTAAGGCGGCGGGCTTCGCCGTGATCTTGCGGGTGTTCAACGAGGCTTTCGGCCCGCCTGACCTTATGGCGGAGTGGTCTTTCCTGTTTGCCGTCCTGGCCGCTGCCTCCATGTTCATAGGCAATCTGATAGCCATTGCCCAGAAAAACATCAAGCGACTCATGGGTTACAGCACTATCGCCCAGGCGGGCTTCATCATGGTGGGATTAGCAGCCATCAACGGGCCGGGCACCAGTGGAGTCCTATTCTACCTGGTGGCCTATGCCGCCACCAACCTTGCCGCTTTCTTTGCCATCATCGCCATCTCCAGCAAGACGGGAAGCGACCTCATAGATAGCTACGCCGGCATGTCCAAACGTAATCCTTTTCTGGCCTTCGCCCTGACCTTTAGCCTCCTCTCCCTCATAGGCATTCCCCCCACCGCTGGCTTCTGGGCCAAGATCAACATATTTGCCGCAGCGGTGGACAGCGACCTGGTGTGGCTGGTCATAGTTGGGGTCATCAACAGCGTGATTTCCGCCTATTACTACCTGAGGATAATAAGGGTGATGTACTTCTCTCCACCCCCCTCCGAGGAGCGCCTTGCCTTCGCCCCCGCCGCCACCACTGCCCTGGCTGTAGCCAGTATAGGGGTCCTGTTCTTGGGGGTGGTGCCTCGTTATCTTCTTGAGATAATAGACACAGCGGTGTTGAACTTCGGCTAACCCTTATATTCCAGGGAGAGCAGGCATTCCCCTACCATTTGACGGCCTACCTTACGGCTTTTTGGCTCTTAAAGCCCTCTATATCTGCCTTGGAGTATCCCAGCGTGAGGAGGATCTCCTCGGTGTGTTCCCCGAGCCTGGGAGGGGGTCTCTGGATCTTGGCGGGGGTCTTGCTGAATTCTATGGGGAATCCCGCTACTTTGATACGGCCCAATGTAGGGTGGTCGTCCTCCCAGATGTATCCGTTTTCCAGAACCTGGGGATCGTTGACTACCTCGGCATGGGTATAAACCGGTGCTGCTATGATATCCAACTCAGCGAGGATGTGGAGCCATTCATCGGCGGTTTTCTCCAAAAATATCTTGTCTAGTATAGACGTTAGTTCGTCGTGGTTTTGAGCCCTTGCGGAAGGCGTACTGAAACGGGGATCATCGGCGAGTTGAGGCATCTCTAAAGCACGGCACAGCCCCTCCCACTGCTCTGGCCACACCCCTCCGATGACGAAGTATTTGTCCTTGGCTTTATAAACAGCATAGATTCCTGTAGTGTAAGGGTTGAATCGACCCCCTGTGGTGGTGGACTCACCGGTTACGGTGTACATATCTATCTCCCATGACTGGAGGAAGATTTGGCCGCCCAGCAAGGAGATATCCAGCTGCTGTCCTACACCGGTGCGTTCTCGATAGTAGAGAGCCGCCAGGATGCCTAAGGCCAAGTGGGTGCCTCCCGTCTGGTCGGCAATGGCGGCGCCAACGTGTAGAGGATAGCCTTCTTTCTCCCCGGTGAGGCTCATGATGCCGCTCATAGCTTGGGCCGCCAGGTCGAAAGCGGGATGGCTTCGCCTGGGCCCCTTGCGCCCATAGCCCGAGCCGGCGGCGTAGATTATTTTAGGATTACGCTGACAGAGCTCCTCATAGCCTAGCCCTAAGCGTTTCATCACTCCTTGCCGAAAGTTGTGAACGCACACATCGGCTATCTCGGCCATTTTAAGGATTACCTCTTTTGCCAGGGGGTGCTTCAGGTTGACTGCTATGCTTTTCTTGTTACGGTTTAAACCCAAAAAATAGGCTTTATCGATGCCTTGGTTCGGCCCGGGGTCGTCCCAAGCGTACTTGGTGATTCTTCTGGCCGGGTCACCTTCCAGAGCCTCTATCTTCCATACCTCTGCGCCCATGTCGGAGAGGATTATGGTGCATGAGGGACCCTGCTGCCAGCGGGTGAAGTCCATGACCCTGATTCCGTCTAAAATGCCACCCACGGCTCTCCTTCCTCTACTCAAATAGACCCAGCGATGATCTAAGGGATAACCTTTTGCCTCCGTAGCTCGGTGATCTCCTCTTCCCCATAGCCTGCTTGAAGAAGGACCTCCCTAGTGTGCTGGCCCAGGGCGGGAGCTAGCCCTTGAACTTGCCCCGGCGTCTTGCTGAATTTAATGGGCAAACCAATGACCTGAACCTCTCCCAGCTCGGGATGGGGTATGTTGCAGATATATTCGTTCTCTAACACCTGGGGTTCCTCGGCTACCTCTTTATAGGTATTGACCGGGGCGCAGATTATCTCCAGCGACTCCAATATCTCCAGCCATTCCTTTATCTCCTTGGTAGCGAAGATGGGGTCTAAAATGTCTATTAGCTCCTCCTGATTTTGCCTTCTCTTTTCCGCGGAATCGAACCTGGGGTCCTCTACCAGGTGGGGGATGTCCAGCAGACGACAGAAGTCCTGCCAGTGCTCCTCTTTAACGCCTGCGATGACGAAATATCGGTCCTTAGCCTTGAATGAGCCGTAAATTCCCGGTATCAGGGGGTGGTGTCGTCCCGCTTTAGTCTTCAACTCTCGGGTTCTTAAGTATTGGTTGAACTCCCAGGCCTGAAGAACTATCTGGCTCCCCAATAAAGAGCCTTCCACCTGCTGTCCTATGCCTGTTCGCTCTCTGACAAAGAGGGCCGTCACTATTCCCCAGGCCAGGGAGGTGGCCCCCATCTGGTCGGCTATACACGAACCCACGGATAGAGGGTAGCCCTCTACTTCCCCGGTAATGCTCATCAGGCCGCCCATAGCCTGAGCGGCTAGATCGGTTACGGGTCTGGCTCTTTTAGGGCCTTTGGGGCCGAATCCCGAGGCCGCGGCATAAATGAGTCTGGAGTTGCGCCTTGCCAGGTCTTCGTAGCTGAACCCCAGGCTCTCCATGACTCCGGGGCGGAAGTTGTTAACGCATACGTCAGCCTTCTCGGCGAGGCGATATACCACCTCTTTACCCAGGGGCTTCTTGATATCCACAACGACGCTCTTTTTGTTTCTGTTAAAGGTGAAGAAGTAGTTAGCATATATCTCTGGAGGGGCGTTGGTTGATCCGATGCCCCTGCCCAGGTCTCCTGAGCCTGGCTTCTCCACCTTCCACACCTCCGCCCCCATGTCGGCCAGCAGTAAGGTGGCGTAGGGACCCTGTTGAAACTGGGTAAAGTCCAGGACCTTTATCCCTTCTAGGGGTAGATTCATTGATATCCTCCTAGGGGTTAATTAAAACAGTCGGAGGCTCCTTTGCTCCGTTTAGATAGGTGCTCCCATCTCTCTCTTTCTGCCATTGTCATAAGTAATTAGGTTATCACCTTGATCCTGTTATCAGATCGAAAAATTTTCGGAAGGGCATCCATAATGTGCGCTTAACCTTTCTATTACCCTTGCGTTCGGGGTTGTGGGGATGGGAATCCCAGGCTATCGGGGAGAGATACCGCTTACAGAAAACGCAGTACCTAAGGTCATCCTTGGTCCGACGCTCCCGTTCTTCCTCTCTACTCGGCATTGGGGTACCTTCCTACTATTCTCCGAATCTATCGCCGACCTTCAATCCCTTTTGTTGTATGAACTCCTGGGCAGGGATCTTTGGCGAAGCCTGAGGCTGCACCCTTTTCACCAGGATAATCCCTCCTTGGGCCGCTACCGAAAATCCCTTCTCCTCTATATCTATTAACTCTCCAGGAAGGGCATCGCTGGCCTGAAGACGAGGCTCACAGTCGAAAATCTTCAGGGGTTCACCATTGGAGAAGGTAAAGGCCCCGGGCTGGGGGTTGGAGCCTCGGATGAGGTTATATACCTGGGGTGCGGCCTTCTCCCATGAAATCTTCACTGCGTCGCCGCGGCAAAGCGCTTCGTAGGTGGCCTGAGGCTCGTCTTGGGTAGTCCGAGGCGCCTTGCCAGCCTTGATCAGGTCTATGGCCTCCATGAAGGCCTCTACACCCAAGGGAAAGAGTTTATCGAAGTAAAGGGACCCCACGGTATCATCGGGGTCAATTGCCACCTCTTTTTGGAGCAGGATGGGCCCGGTATCCAGGCCTTTATCGGGCCAGAAGATGGTGAGGCCTGTCTTGACTTCGCCTTGGATGATGGCCCAGTTTATGGCGCTGCCGCCCCTGTGTTTAGGCAGGAGGGAAGGATGGTATTGGATGGTACCCAGCTTGGGACAATTCAATATATTCTCAGGTATAATGTCGGTGACGAAGGCCATCACCCCTAAGTCGGGATTTAAATCGGCGAAGGCGGAGTATACCTCTGGGTCCCGCATCCTAGGGGGTTGAAAGAGGGAGATACCCTTGCTCTGGGACAG
>JAZGDP010000094.1:0-7751 GCA_036477885.1 Dehalococcoidia bacterium | reverse complement strand
CACTCTTTCCCTACACGACCTCTACCCAAGCCCCTCTCCATCGCAGAGGTGGAAGAGCTATTGGCGCAGCCTGGGAAGCGCTCCACCCCTGAGGCAAAGCGGGATAAGGCCATGCTGGAGCTTTTATATGCCGCCGGTACCCGAGTAACCGAATTGGTCTCCTTGGATATAGGCGATGTCAATCTCACCGAAGGAAAAATAAGATGCACTGGCAAGGGCGCCAAGGAACGACTGGTTCCCATCCACAGCCAAGCTGTAGAAGCTGTAGAAGAGTATCTTCTAAGGGGCCGCCCTTCGCTGGTTCGGGACGAAAAAGAATCGGCGCTCTTTTTAAATCGAAGGGGCGAACGCCTAACACGTCAGGGATTCTGGCTGATCTTAAAGGGTTACGCTAAACAGGCCAATATCAAGACCCACATCAGCCCCCACACCCTCCGCCACAGTTTCGCTACCCATCTTCTGCGAGGAGGGGCACCTCTAAGGCACGTTCAAGTGCTTTTGGGCCACTCTAACATTTCTACCACCCAGATCTATACCCACTTAACCAGCGAGCACGTACGAGAGGAGTACGATAAGGCTCACCCTCGCGCAGAGTAAAAGGGCAAGACCTTCTATTTGCGACTAAAGAGGAGAAAACACCCCCAGAAGGATTCAATAAGTACATTTAAAATATATCCCTAAAAGAGGAATAGTTAGGGGGCGGATAAAAAGTGCCAATAGTAACCATAACGGGGCAGGCAGGAAGTGGCGGGCCGGAGATAGGAAAGCGTGTCGCTGATCTACTGGGAGTGGACTATGTGGATCGGGAGATTTTAGCGGAGGCAGCCCGCCGAATAAAGACGCCCGTGGCGGAGGTAGAAGAGCGGGATGAAAAGACCAGCAGCCTAGGCAAACGCATTGCTCGATTTCTTCAGTCCTTCCTGGAAAAATCGGCCATCGCTGGAGCACCAGGAGACCCCTTCATGGGGTCTACAGGCATAGAGGTACTGCTATCCCGCACCTACGCCGAGGAGGCGCAACTACCAGCCAGCGAGTCTCAGCAGTTGGACGATACCCGATTTTGCGAGGTTATCCAAGCCGTTATACGAGACCTGGCAAAGACGGGCAACGTAGTCATCATAGGAAGGGGAGGACAGGTCATTTTAAGAAATATCCCTTCGGCTACTCACGCTTACCTAACGGCTTCTCTAGAGGATAGGATAAAGCTGACCGTCCTTAGAGAAGGCATAGACCAGGAAAAGGCGGAGAAGATTACTAAGGAGACGGATAAAAACCTTACAGCATATTACAAGAAGTTTTTCAAGGTAGACTATTCAGACCCCCTGCTTTACCACCTGATAGTAAACACCAGCCTTGTCGCCTTTGACACGGCAGCTCACATTATCGCTACCTTTGCCAAAGACAAGGGAGCAACCCCCGAGCCTATCTAGCCCTGAGTCAACGTCTAAACCCGAGACGGGAGCTCAGAGCAATCCTCAATGGCCTGGGGGAAAAGCTGTTACTTGAACCCATATAACTTGGCGGCGGTTTCACAGACAATCTTGTGCCGCACCCGCTCATCCAGCTGCCCCAGGCCCTCCCGGATGACCTTCTGCGAATCGGGGAAAACGCCATCGGGGTGGGGGTAATCGGAGCCCCACATGATGTTGTCCTCGCCCACCAGGCTAACCAGCTCCGGGGTGACGGTTTCGGTCTGGAAGGTGGAATAGCCCTGGCGCCGCCAATATTCGCTGGGTTTCAGATTCAGCTTTAGCTCGGAGAGCCTATCATATTCGTCGTCCAGGCGATACAACATATAGGGTATCCACCCTATGCCACACTCGCCCAGCACAAACTTGAAGTCAGGATAACGCTCGCAGGCACCCGAATAAATAATGCTGGTGAGGAACTCCGCCCCAGAGAGCTGAAACAGGGTAAATCCCAGTCCGGTATTCACCCACTGATACTCCTCCATCTCGGATGCGTCGGGTTGTCGATACGTCAAGCCCAGGGTGTGGAAGGAGATAGGCATGTTACACTCGGCAGCAGTGGCCCAGAGGATGTCCCAGTCCTTGTGGTAGATGGGCTTTACTGCACCGGAAACGTTGAGTTCCGCCCCCCTGAGCCCCAACTGGGCGGCGCGGCGCAACTGGTTCGCAGCAATCTTGGGATCATGGCTGGTGATACATGCCAGACCGGCAAACCGCTGGGGATTGCTCTTACAAAAATCGGCGACCCATTCGTTGTAGATATCATAGGTAACCGTGATTGCTTCAGGGTCGGTGAGGCCGTATCCCACACCAGGAGTATCCCCACCGGGAGCATCGCTGGCGCCCAGGGTAAAGGCGCCCTCCTCAGGAGCACCTCCCAGGGCCAAGATGCCATAAATCACCTCTGCATCAAGGCCATCCAGCTTCTGGTCCTTGATGCGCAACTCCGGGGTAGTGGGGTGGAAAAGTCCCCTCTGCCCCTCGGAGAAAAACTTGCCTTCCTCCTCCATCCTGTCCAATCGACTGGATAGCCCGGGAACATAGGGGTTCCAGGCACCTGTAAGCCCAGCCCCAGCAACCCAGGCCAGCAGCTGACCCTCGGCCACCCACTGCTTGCCCTCCTTGGTCTCCACCACTCGAGGCATGTGCTCTTTAAGCTTGCTAGGAGCTTGAGATACGAAGAGGTCTGCGGGCAACCAGGGAATGTCTATATGACAATCTGCCGAGATAACCTTGTATTCCACTCCAAAGCCCTCCTACCCCCCCCTTTTGTGCACCAGCTTACTGTAGTGGCTGGAATTTTGTCAATAGCAGGCTAAAACTGAAAGAATCCAGTTGCTCCATGAACTTCATCTATTTATACCCTACCAACAGATCGTAGCCCAGGAGTCCTTCCTCCACGCTCTTAGCCGCCACAGCCAATAAGGTCTTGGCCTTTGCCACATCCAAACCGTCCAGATGTAACATCTTAAGCCTGCCTAGCCCCTCTACAAGAGAGAGCTTACCCTGGATAACCTTGATAAGTTCTAATAGAGCCTCAGCATGGCACTCTGTCTTAACAAGGGAGAATCCTGCCCCCTCCAGGGAAGTTTTATAGCCTTGCATGCTCTTAGCTCCGCCCAGACAAAGCATCCATGAAAGGGGCCCTTGCAGCTCCTGAGGCAATGCCCCCTCCTTAGTGATATCGCTAATGCCCACCACCCCTCCCGGACGCAGCACCCGCCACATCTCCTTCGCCGCCAACTCCTTCATGGGAAAGGCGGAAAAGGAGCACTCGCAGAGGATGGCATCGAAGCTATGGGATGGGAAGGGTAACATCTTGGCATCGCCGCATACAAAGCTTACTTTTTCGTCGAGGCCTTTCCTCGATGCCTCTATATGAGCCGTCTCCATGCTGGTTTTGCCCAAGTCCAAGCCCACCACCCGGCAGCCGAAACGCTGCGCCAGGTCGATACCAGTACTGCCCCACCCAGCCGCGATATCCAGCACCTTGCTACCGGGCCCAAGGTTTAATTTATCAACCAGACGATGGGTTAATGCTAGGCCGCCTGGATGCAGGGATTCACCTAGGAAAAATCGCACCGCCAGGCTCTGATAGAAGTCGGCGCAACAGGCCTCGACCTCGCTCAGTGGAGACGCTTTCTTCATCACTGGTGGGCCCTCCTGGCGGTCAGCTTCTCCCTTATCTCCTCCCGATAGCCCACCGAGTTGTAGGCACAGAAGGGAATCATCCGACCATCCGGCACCAAGACTCCTACACAGCACTTCATCAGTTGCTTTACGTCTAGGGTATAAGGGTCCATAAAGGCCTTGACGTTTACTGCAAAGACGTGCTTTTTAAGATGGCTCAGGTTCTGCGCCAGGGAAATATCACACGTGGCGCAGGTGAATTTATCCGCTACCTCTGGAGAGCCGGGGACCGCTGTGGCCGACCAGAGGCCCTCCAAGGCACGCTGGACGTCTATTGAGAGATCGGGGAAGGCGCTGTTGGAGATGTAGTCTAGATAGTCATCTACGTTGAGCACTCTAGGAAGCGGCGTAACCTTGCCGTCCTCCACATAGGCGTAGGTCATAGACTGGCAGTTGGGATAACAGCAAGGCACCGGCACAAAATCCTCCTTGACGAAGAGACCCTGGGTCTGGGTTTCTACGCCCTGGATAATATCGGGTATGGTCACCCGATCCAGGGGGTCAAAGGGGAGGTGTCGCCCCGAATGAGTTACTGGCTGAAACACCACACCCCTGACCGCTGGGTGTTCCAGGCCGAACTTGACGATTGCTCCCACCTCATGCTCGTTCACTCCCCGCTCGATGGCTGCCACCAAGGCCACATCCAGATCGGCCGCCGCCAACTTGTCCAGGGCACGGAGCTTTATCGATATCAGGTCCTCACCCCTTATAGCCTTATAGGTCGAGGGCTCCAGCCCATCGAACTGAAGATAGATAAAGGGCCTCAACTCAGCTAGCCTCTGGAAAAAGGCGTCGTCTCGGGCTATACGAAGACCGTTGGTATTGATCATCACATTCCTTATCCCCTTCTCCTTGGCCATCTCCACCATAGTAAGGATCTGAGGATGAATGGTTGGCTCTCCTCCACTGAACTGTACCACCTCGGGCTGCCCCTCCAACTGCACGAAGCGCTCCAGCATGAACTCCACCTCCGACAGGGTCAGGTTGTAGCCATGGCCGGCATCGGCATAGCAGATGGGGCAGGCGAGATTGCAAGCCGTGTTGACCTCGATGAGGGCCAGGCAGGTATGCTGCTTATGCTCGGGGCAGAGACCGCAGTCCAGAGGGCAGCCGTCCTTCACCTCGGTGCTGAACTCCAGGGGAATAGTGCCGGGCTTGTTGTATTTGAGGGAGTTAACGTAGGACTGGGCATCGGAGCTGAGGAGGGCCTCGAACCAGCCGTGCTCGGAACACCGCTTTCTCATATATACCTTGCCCTCTCGTAAAAGCACCTGGGCATCGATAACCGTTCTACACTGAGGGCAGATGCTGCGAGTGAACTCGAAGAATATGGAGTCTTGCTCTCGCTTCTTAAGGGTATCGGAGCCAACTTGATGAGTAGATTTCATGCTACCTCCACGACTTTAACGAACTATTCCCTTCTGCCCTGTTGTAGACAACAGACTCATCCCCTTAGATGCACACTTGCCAAGCGAGGTTCATGAGGAGGAATTAATCAGGCGCATCAATCGGGGCTTTCCTTCAGCATAGCCAGGGCGGCTCTGGCGGCTTCTTTCTCCGCTTGCTGCTTGCTCATCCCCGAGCCTTTTCCCAACACCTGATGCCCTGTCCTGACTTCAACGGTAAACTCCCTGGCATGATCAGGGCCGGCAGTCTCCACCACCTTATAGACGGGAGCCTGCTTCCATTGAGCTTGGGTGATCTGCTGTAGCTTAGACTTGGCATCTCGAGGCAGCCCCTCCCAGTCTATTCCCTCCAGCTCCTCTCCCAAGCACCTCAGGACGAACCTCTTGGCCGTTGCGAAGCCTCTATCCATCAGCACTGCCCCCACCACCGCCTCGAAGGTGCAGGCCAGGTTAGTCTGCCGCCTTCGGCCCCCAGCCTTCTCCTCCCCCTTTCCCAAATACAGAAAATCCCCCAGATTTAATTCCTCGGCGTGTTGTGCCAGGGCCTCTTTTCTCACCAGGCTGGATCTGAGCTCTGTTAGCTCACCCTCCGCCAGGTGGGGAAATCGCTGATACAGCTCCTGGGCCACCACAAATCCTAGGAGGGCATCCCCCAGGAATTCTAGCCTCTCATTGGCATGAAGGGGAGTGTCAGGGTTTTCGTTAACATAGGAGCGATGGGTTAGAGCGATCTGAAGAAGGGTGATATCCTTAAAAGTAACCCTTAATCGTTTCTGCAACTCTCTTAAATCCGCCATAGATGTAACCTAACGCTCCCAGTCCTATCCCCCCTAGCCGAGCTTCATCAAGGTTACTCCTCTAAGGATGGCCTCTTCACCTCGTGTATAAAGGTCTGATGGGCCATAAGCTTGTAGAGAGAATCGAAGACCGGTACCGCTTCATCGGAGGAGGGGGGAGGCATCATCTTAAGAAAGGCCGCGGCACCACTTTCAAAGACCAGGGTGGGAGTGCCGAAGACTCCATAATTTTCCCTAGCATCGGTGTAGTCGGCGCCCACCTTTTTCAACAGTTCCCTATCGTCCAGGTCCAGCTCAAATCTCCCCATATCCAGGCCCGCCTCTTTAGCCACCTGAACCAGGAGGGGTCGTTCGTTTATCTTCTTTCGATCTACATGTCTGGCCTTTAGCAGGCCCATGTGGTTTCTTTCAAAGGCCTCATCACCCTGACGGCGAGCCGCCTCTCCAGCTCTGAGGGCTAGAATTCCCCGACTGGGATATGAATCGGGCTGCTCCCATATATGCCAGTCAGGTTCCTCCTGGCTGTTTACCTGCTCCAGGGGAAAGCACCTCCAGTTGATGCTCAATCGGTCTCCATAAGAGCGCTTAACATCCTGCAGCCAAACTGCTGCGGTATGGACGTAGGGTCATATATAGTCGAAGTAAATATCCACCGATATTTTATCTGCCATATACCCCCTCCAGTCAGGTAAACTTTCTCCCATTTTAACACCCTAGCCTAGTAAAGTTAAACTCCTGTAAAGGTGAGAGCATCCTCGGGCAAATCCAGCGTTTAGTCCCAGAGATACCTTAATCACCTCCTTCCACCGTTCGGCTGCTTGTCTAGGCTCAGTCGAAGACCTCATCCGAACAGCCGGGTGGACATAACAACTTTGTGTTAGCCAACCAATGTCTCTATCCATGAGGGATCAAGATTTATGGGACTGAACACCAGCCCATACGCAGGCTATGCTATAATTGGGTTGCTTTTGCAGATGAAGTCCAGGTGTAGAGCTAATTCCACCCGTGTCCATTTAAACCACTTGGAGTACGACCAAAGTTTGAAATCACCATTGGAGAGAGCTTTTGTCCAGCCCTGATGACCTATCCTCGCTACTGAGGCAAAGCCAGCCCCAAGAGATCATCTCCTTTCTCCGGACCGCTGGGGAGGTGGGAAAGGAGATGGGCTACAGCCTTTATCTGGTGGGGGGAGATGTACGTGATCTGTTGCTGAAACGCCCTAACCAGGATGTGGACTTGGTGGTGGAGGGCGACGCCCTGCTGCTGGCTCGCCACCTCGCCGAGAAGATGGGTGGAGAGGTGATAAGCCATCCCAGGTTCGGCACGGCCACCTTTCATCGTCAGGGCCTACGGGTAGACCTGGCCACGGCTCGTACCGAGACATACGCCAAGCCGGGAGCACTGCCACTGGTGAGGCCCGGCTCTATCCAGGAGGACCTGTATCGTCGGGACTTCACCATCAACGCCATGGCTATCTACCTTACCCCACCACGATTCGGGGAGCTGCTGGACCCCTTCAAGGGGAGGGATGACCTTCGGCTGGGATTGATAAGGGTGCTCCACGAGGGAAGCTTTATAGACGATGCCACTCGCATCCTTAGAGCCATCCGTTATGAGCAGCGCCTGGGCTTTAAGCTAGAGGATAAAACGGAAGAGTTGATGAGCCGAGACCTCTCGATGTTGAAGACTATAAGCGGAGACCGATTGCGCCACGAGCTGGAGATAGTTTTATACGAGGAGCGTCCCGAGCTAGCCCTATCTCGCGCAGAGGGGGTAGGCATACTAAAAACCATTCATCCTACCCTCCGAGGAGACGAATGGATCGCCCAAAAGTTCCAGGAAGCCAGAAAGGCAGCCGGCTCCCCCACTCCAGAATTGTATCTATGCCT
>JAZGDP010000093.1:0-27079 GCA_036477885.1 Dehalococcoidia bacterium | reverse complement strand
TCGTAAATCCGGCTGCCTGGAGGCATCTATCATCACCTGGAGCAACCGGGGTCTAGAGGCTGCTTCAGCTTGTTGACGCACTTACCAACTCCTCCGTCCTTCCTCCCGCCGCCTCAATCTTTCTCTTGGCCGATTGGGAGAATTTGTTGGCCTTCACTGTGAGAGGTTTGCTAATTTCGCCGTCACCCAATATCTTGATAGGCTTCTGAAGGGATTTGACCAGCCCTGCCTCCATGAGAGTTTGAGGGTCCACTTCAACACCCTCTTTAAAGGTGCCCAACTCCCTCAAATTAACCACGTTATATTCTCGCTTGAAGATGTTAGTAAATCCCCGCTTAGAGGGCATACGTTTAATTAAGGGTAACTGTCCCCCCTCGAAGCCAGGGCGCACCCCTCCTCCAGAGCGGGACTTTTGGCCCTTTGTTCCCCGCCCTGCTGTGGTGCCTCGACCACTGCCATATCCTCGCCCCACCCGCCTCCTTTTTTTCCTGCCTCCTGGCGGGGGAGCCAGCTCATCCTGTCTCATCGACTTCTCTCTTATTCCTCCGACTCCTCTACCCTGACCAAATGTTTTACCTTTTCTATCATACCACGGACAGAAGGGGAGTCACCTTGAATTATCGTTTGGTTAAGGCGCTTGAATCCCAGGGCCTTTACCGTTCTTACCTGGTCTTTGGAGTATCCTATAGGGCTCTTCTTAAGGGTTATACGTAACACCTTCAGGATCCTTCTTCAGATGTAGTCTTTTCCACCGCTTGCTTTCGCTTTTCCCTCTCCTCTTTAGGGTCTCTAAGCTGGCCCAATCCTAGTAGCGTCGCCTTGACCACGTTAATAGGATTAGGGTTTCCCAGGGATTTGGTGAGGATATCCTTTATGCCCACTGCCTCCACCACTGCCCTGACTGCCCCTCCAGCTATGACGCCAGTGCCTGGAGAGGCGGGCTTTAAGAGCACCTTGGCGGCTCCATATTTGATTAATTGTTCATGAGGAATGGTGGTCTCTTTGAGGGATACGTTTATCAGGTTTTTCCTGGCGACAGTATTGGCTTTTCTGACGGCATCGGGCACGTTTTTCGCCTTGCCTAAGCCGGCACCTACCCGACCATTGCCATCGCCCACTACTACCATGGCGTTAAAACTAAACCTACGCCCTCCTTTGACTACCTTTGCCACTCGTTTTATATCCACCACCTTCTCGGTGAGGTCTAACTCCTCAGGCTCTCCTATCTTTCTGCTCTTATCGCGATCAATCAAAACTCTAACCCTGCCTTCCGAGCTGCTTCCGCTAGGGCTTGCACTCTACCGAAATACTTGTACCCGGCCCGGTCTAAAGTAACTCGGGCGATGCCTTTCTCCCGAGCCCTTTGGGCCACCAAGGAACCCACTAATTGGGCCGCCTCTCGTTTTTTCCTGTTTTTGGCCTCCTCTTTTAGTTGAGGGTCCAGGGTGGAGGCGGAGACGATGGTCTGCCCTCGACTATCGTCGATGATCTGGGCATACATATGATTAAGGCTTCTGAAGACACAAAGTCGGGGACTATCGGCCGTTCCCTTTACTTTGAACCTGATTCTACGATGTCTCCTCAGTCGGCCTTCTCTTCTACTTTTAATAGACATGACTAAATAGTTTTAACGGCCCCCTTGCCTGGCTTGAGACGTACCTGTTCACCGGCGTACCTGATGCCCTTTCCCTTGTAAGGGTCTGGGGGTTTGACCGCTCGTATTTTCGCGGCTATTTGCCCCACCATCTGTCTATCTATCCCTCGCACGTGAATTCGATTGTTGCCTTCCACCTCCAGGGTAATGGATGGAGGAGGGACTATCTCCACCTGGTGGGAATAGCCCACCTGCAGCATCAGTTTTCCTCCCGTCATTTGAGCCCTATATCCCACCCCCACCATCTCCAGGGTCTTCTGAAACCCCTGGCTCACCCCCTCTACTATATTGGCCAGAAGGGTTCGAGTAAGGCCGTGAAGGGAACGATGGAGGCGATCATCGCTGGGCCTTGATACTGTCAGAAGGTCGTCATCGAGGGCTATTATCATGTCCTGGTGAAAGGATTGAGAAAGCTCGCCCTTGGGCCCTTTCACCCTTACCTGGGAGCCATTGATGGTTACCTCTACTCCTTTGGGTACTCTTATAGGCACTTTGCCTACCCTGGACATCTTCCTCTTTTCTCCTTATCACCAGACGTAGCAGATAAGCTCGCCACCTACACCTTTGTGACGAGCCTGTTGGCCTGTCATCACTCCTTGAGGAGTAGAAAGGATAGCGATGCCTATGCCTCCGTAAACCCTGGGGATCTCCTTTGTGGGTGTGTAGACCCTTCGACCTGGTTTGCTTTTTCTCTCCAGTCCCCTTATGGCTGGCTCCTTCTCTTCTCTATAGATAAGATATAGCTTGATGGTCTTTTGGACACTGCCCCCCAAGACCTCATAGTCCTTGATAAATCCCTCCTCCTTGAGAATTCGGGCGATGGATATCTTTAACCGGGAGGCCGGCACCAGCACCGAGGGATGCCCGGCGGTAGCGGCGTTCCTTATTCTGGTTAGCATATCGGCTATTGGGTCTGTAACGCTCATTTACTTCCTCGGGACTCCATGTACTACCAGCTTGCCTTACGTACGCCCGGCATCTCCCCCCTAAGGGCTAGAGTGCGGAAACAGATTCGACACAGTCCAAAATGTCTAATATAGGCCCTGGGCCTGCCGCAAAGATGACACCTGTTATGATATTGGACTTTATATTTAGGGGGCCTCTTCCACTTATTTATCTTGGATAACTTTGCCAAACTTATCCCTTTCCTCTTCTACTGCTTCAGTTAATCTCTACTAAAGGGCATTCCCAATAGTTCCAAGAGGCGTTTACACTCCTCGTCGGTGGCTGCAGTGGTGACGACACAGATCTGGAGGCCTCGCAGGCGCTCCACCTGGCTGTACTCTATCTCAGGAAAGATCACCTGCTCTCTAAGGCCCAAGTTATAGTTGCCTCGCCCATCGAACCCCTCTTGCGGTACCCCACGGAAGTCTCGAATGCGGGGGAGGGAGACGTTTACTAGCCTATCGAAGAAATCCCACATCATCCTGCCTCGCAGGGTGAGCATAATACCGATGGCCATGCCCTTGCGCAGCTTGAAGGCCGCAACCGACTTTTTGGCCCTGGTTACTACAGGCTGCTGCCCCGAGATGATGGACAGATCCTTGGTGGCCGATTCGATGGCTTTGGGATTCTGTAGGGCCTCTCCTAGGCTCACATTCAGGACTATTTTCTTCAGCCGGGGCACCTGCATAGGGTTGGTATAGTTGAGTTCCTTCATGAGAGCGGATACCATCTCTTGCTGGTACTTCAGCTTCAGCCCGGGAGGCGCTTGTTGTTCCTCTGCCTTCTCCTCGGCCTTTTTGCCCTTCTTGGTTGCTACTCGATCTCCTCTTGGCATGACTTACAGACCCTCACCTTTTTCCCTTCTTCTGAGCGCTTGGTTCCAGCCCTAACGGCTTCATTACAGCTGGGGCAAATGAGCATGAGGTTAGAGATATGGATAGGTGCCTCCCGCTCGATGATGCCTGCCTGAGCGAGCCCGGGCTTGGGTTTCATATGGCGTTTAACCATATTTAACCCCTCCACCACGATAACATTAGCCGAAGGGTTTACCCTATAGACTTTGCCCCTCTTGCCCCTCTCTTTACCCGTTAAAACTAGAACGGTATCGTTCTTACGGATTTTCATATCACAAAACCTCAGGCGCTAACGAGATGATCTTTACAAACTTCTTATCTCTCAGCTCTCGAGCCACGGGCCCGAAGATGCGGGTGCCTCTGGGATTATTCTTCTCTCCCAGTATCACTGCAGCGTTTTCGTCGAATCTTATGTAGGAGCCATCGGGCCTACGGTAGGGCTTAGCGGTACGAACTACCACTGCTCGCACCACCTCCCCCTTTCTTACCGCGGAGGCGGGCAGGGCCTCTTTTACCGAGGCCACTATAACATCGCCCACTCTAGCATAGCGCCTTCGAGTGCCCCCAAGGACGTTTATACACATAACCACCTTGGCCCCTGAATTATCGGCTATCTTTAAGCGGGTAAAGGCTTGAATCATTCCTCCTCCGCCTTATCTATGTCTTGGGGTCTAACCTCTACTATTTCGGCTCTGGTTACTATCTCCGCCACTCTCCATCGTTTCTCTTTGGACAGGGGCCTAGTTTCCACCAGTTTAACCGTGTCGCCCACTTGGCATGCATTGTCCTTATCGTGGGCCTTAAACTTAGTAATCCGGCGCATCGCGCGCTTGTATAAGGGATGGATCCTGCGCCACTCTACGGCTACAACTACCGTTTTATCCGTTTTGTTGCTTACTACACGGCCTATTCTAACCTTTCGCTTAGGGGTCATAATCGGCTAGGCCCTCGCTAACTCCCTTTCCCGTAATATGGTCTTAATTAGGGCTATCTTCTTCCTAGTCTCGCGGATCTCCTGGTAGTTAGTTAACTCTTTGGCTGCCTGCCGCTGCCGAAGATTAAATAGCTCCTTATAGGTCTTCTCCAGCTCGGTGGTCAGAGCCTCGGGGGTCATCGCTCTTGCCTCTGCTGCCTTCAATGGCTACTCCTCAACTCTAAAATCCATCCTCTTTTCCCACCAGTGTCGTAGCTATGGGGAGCTTGTGGGACGCCAGGCGCAAGGCCTCCTTGGCCAGCTCTTCTCTGACCCCTGCCACCTCGAAAAGCACACGGCCGGGTTTGACCACCGCCACCCAGTGGTCTACGTTACCTTTGCCGCTGCCCATGCGAGTCTCCGCGGGCTTGCGGGTCACCGGTTTATCGGGGAAGATGCGAATCCAGATTTGCCCGCCCCGTTTTAAATGGTGGGTTATAGCTCGGCGGGCTGCCTCTATTTGTCGACTGGTCATCCAACAGCCCTCCAGTGCTTTAAGGCCGTACTCACCGAAGGTGACGGCATTGCCCGAATGGGCTGTTCCTTTTCGTCGTCCTCTATGAGCTTTGCGATGTTTCACCCGAGTCGGTTGTAACATCTTCTTCCTCTTTCGGCCCCTCGATAGTTACCTCAATAGTCTTCATCTCCTCCCCCATCTCCTCCTCTTTAGGCTCGGGAAGGATATCACCCTTGTATATCCATACCTTAACCCCTATACGCCCCAAGGTGGTGGCGGCCTCCGCAAAGTCGTAGTCTATATCGGCTCGCAGGGTATGGAGGGGAACACGCCCCTCCCTGGCCTTCTCCGTGCGAGCTATCTCAGCCCCTCCCAGCCTTCCTGAGCAGGTTATCTTTATCCCCTTGGCCCCTGCCTGCATGGTGCGGCTGATGGTCTGCCTTATCGCCCGCCTGTAAGCCACCCTTCGCTCTAACTGCTCAGCCACATTCCTAGCCACTAAGTAGGCCTCCAGCTCCGGTTGTCTGATCTCCTGAATGTTTATGCGACACCTTTTTCCTGTAAGCTTCTCTAAATGGGCTCGCAGCTCCTCCACCCTTTGTCCCCCTCGACCTATTACTATTCCTGGCCTGGCCGTGTGCACAGCGATCACTATCTCGTTAGAGCCACGCTCTATCTCTACTCGGGCGATGCCCGCCTCCTCATACTTGGACTTGATGGCTTTACGTATGTTGATGTCCTCCAGTATCAGCTCTCTATATCTATGCTCCTTATGGGCAAACCACTTGGCCTGCCAATCCTTTATTATCCCCACACGAAAGCCTATGGGATGAACCTTTTGACCCACTTAGAGCTCCTCCTCTACTACTACCGTTATATTGGTGCGTCTTTTTAGGATAGGGCTTGCCCTTCCCCTAGCTCTAGGCCGAAACCTTTTTAAGGTCTGACCCTTATCGGCGAAGATTTTGGTGATCCTCAGCGAATCCAGCGCTACCTGGTAGTTGTTCTCGGCGTTGGCCGAGGCAGATTTGATGGTTTTGGCCACCAGTTGAGCCGAGGGCATAGGCATGAATTTAAGGATGGCCAAGGCCTCCTCTACCTTTTTGCCCCTAACTATGTCCAGCACGGGCCTTACTTTGCTGGGCGATACTTTAACCTGTCTGCTTTTGGCTATTACTTCCATGCTATATACTTTAATTCACCTTTCGTTATATACTTCTCGGCTCTATAAAGGCTATTCCACATGTGAGTGTGTAGGATCATTCGCTCTTTATCTGGGTGATCTTCTCCGATCTCCCAGTGTGTCCTCGGAAGGTCCTGGTGGGGGCGAATTCCCCCAGCTTATGGCCCACCATGTTCTCGGTAATGTATATAGGCACGTGTCTTCTTCCATCGTGGACTGCCAGGGTATACCCAAGCATTTCCGGCACGATGGTTGAGGCCCTGGACCAGGTTTTAATCACCGCTTTTTGGTCATTTTTGATGAGGACATTCACCTTTTTCATCAACTTGGGGTCCACAAAGGGGCCCTTCTTGGTGGATCGGGACATCTCTACTTCCTTCTCTTTACGATCATCTTATCAGTGCGCTTGTTTCTCCTGGTTCTGTAACCCAATGCAGGCTTGCCCCAGGGTGTCTTGGGGCCTGGCATTCCCACAGGAGACCTGCCCTCTCCACCGCCGTGGGGGTGGTCTCGGGGGTTCATGGCCGAGCCCCGCACTGTGGGACGTCGTCCTCTCCAGCGATTTTTGCCAGCCTTGCCCAGGTTTATATTTTTATGGTCTATATTGCCCACCTGGCCTATAGTGGCCTTACATCGGCTTAATATCTTATGCACCTCCCCTGAGGGAAGGCGGACTAAAGTATATTTGTCCTCCTTGGCCAGAAGTTGGGCCGATGTGCCCGCGCTACGCACTATCTGACCTCCTCTGCCTGGTTTAAGCTCGATGTTATGAATCATGGTGCCTGTGGGAATGAGCCTGAGGGGCAGGGCATTGCCCGGCTTAATATCAGCCTCCTCCCCCGATAGCACTGTATCATCCACCTTTAAACCCAAAGGAGCCAGCATGTATCTTTTCTCGCCATCTACATAATGAATAAGGGCTATTCGGGCCGAGCGATTGGGGTCGTATTCGATGGCGGCAACCTTGCCCGGAATCCCCTCTTTATTCCGTTTGAGATCCAGGATTCGCAGCATTCTCTTGGCCCCACCACCACGGTGTCGCACCGTTATCTTGCCCCTGGCGTTTCTGCCTCCGCTCTTCTTTAGAGGGACCAGGAGGGACTTTTCGGGCCTCTTCTTGGTTATCTCCTTGAAGCTGGCCCCAGTCATGCCTCGCCGCCCTGGCGAGGTAGGTTTATAACTCTTTAGCGCCAAAAATCCGTTCCTCCCCTTAGGGTTCCTCTTGACGAATCCGCTCTATCTATCTCTCGCTTTATTTTCGCAATGTCTATCATAAAAAACATTTTTTATACGTTTTCGAAGATCTCTATCTTCTCCCCCTCTTTAAGGGTAACGATGGCCTTTTTCCAAGGGGAGCTACACACTCGCCTCCGACCCACGTAGCGCGTCTTTCCTGGCATGGTGATCACGTTCACCTTGGTGACCTTCACGTTGAACGCCTTCTCTACCGACTGTTTAATCTGGATCTTATTGGCCTTAGAGCTTACCTCAAAAGCATATTTGTTTTTATCCTGAAGAGCTGTACTCTTCTCGGTTATGATCGGTCTTCGGACTATCTCTAAAAGCTCCATCTTCTTTTGCCTGCTTATTATGCCAATCTTTCAATCAACCATCAATGTGCTCTATCTCTTGCTGATAGCTTTTTGATTTTTTACTGAGCCGTTAGTCCCCCATATCTCCTCTGCCCGTCGCACCGCATCCACGGTCATGATCAAATGGCGATGGGATAGCAGGTCCACAACGTTGAGGAGGGGGGCGGGCAAGGTCTTAACTCGGGGCAGATTGGCGGCGGACTTTACTATGTTCCTGTCTGTCTCTGAAGTCACGATGAGGGCGGAGGGTTTCGCCTCCAGCGCCTCTAACATATGGGCTATCTCCTTTGTCTTGACCTCTTTAAGGTTTAAATTCTGGATCACCGACAGCCGATTTTCCGAGGCTTTGGAGGAGAGGACACATTTTAGGGCTAGGCGTCTCATCTTCTTGGGCATCTGCTGGGTATAGCTCCTGGGATGGGGGCCAAAGGCCACTCCTCCCCCCCTGCGAAGGGGCGAGCCGATATTTCCGGCCCTAGCCCGCCCTGTATGTTTTTGGGGATGTAGCTTTCTTCTACTTCCTATGACCTCACCGCGAGTCTTGGTGTCGGCCGTGCCCTGACGAGCGTTGGCCCGTTGCCTTACCAGGGCCTGATGGACCACGGCTGCGTTCATAGGCACACCAAACACCTTGTCGTTGATCTCTATTTCCCCCACAGGCTTACCTGCTCTATTTTTCACTGGAATTTGCATCCCACTCCTCGCGAACCTTAGCGGACCTTCTCCGCTTTTTTGACGATCAAAAGGTTATTGACACCCCCGGGAGCCGTTCCTTTTAGGAAAAGGAGGTTTTTCTCTTGGTCCACTCTTAGGACAGTTAGGTTTCGGGTGGTTACCCTTTTACTTCCCATGTGTCCTGCCATCCTAAGCCCTTTGAAAACCCGCCCCGGCGTGGCGCTGGCACCGATAGAGCCAGGAGCCCTATGACGGTCGGACTGGCCGTGAGTTTTAGGACCGCCCGCAAAGTGGTGGCGTTTAACCACCCCGGCGAAGCCTTTTCCTTTGGATATACCCGTTACATTCACCTTTTCCCCCGGCTGGAATATGCTCACATCTACCTGTTGACCCTCTTGAACATCGCTGGGCTCGGTTACTCGGAACTCCCGAAGGTGGCGTAAGGTGCCCAACTTCTTTAGGTGTCCCTGCTCAGGCTGATTCAGGCGTTTAGTGGCCTCAAATCCCAGTTGAACTGCCATATACCCATCTCTTTCGGGCGTCTTTACCTGCGTTACGGTACAGGGCCCCATCTCCACTATGGTCACCGCCTCAACGGTGCCATCCTCAGTGAATAACTGAGACATTCCTAGTTTTTTCCCTATTAGCCCCTCAATCATCTTGTGCCTGCCTTTCCTTCCCAGCCAGGTAGGTCTAAAGCTTGATCTCTATATCCACTCCCGCCGGCAGATTTAGTCGAGTCAGTGCATCTATAGTCTTGCTGGTGGGCTCTAGCACCTCGATCAATCGCTTATGGGTTCTTATCTCGAACTGCTCACGAGAGTCTTTATCTATGTGAGGGGAGCGAATGACACAGAATCTCTTAATATGAGTGGGCAGGGGAATGGGACCTGTCACCCCTGCGCCGGTCCGTTCCGCCGCCTCCACGATAAGGGTGGCCGACTGGTCGATGATGCGATGGTCAAAGGCCTTTAGCTTGATGCGTATCTTCTGTTTAGGCATGGAATATCTCTACACCTCTATAATTGACCCTTGCTTACTATTTTCTGAGATAGCTCCTCTGGAAGCTGGGCATAATGATAGAACTCCAGGGAATAGCTGGCCCTACCTCGGCTCATGGACCTCAGCTGGGTGGTGTACCCAAAGGTCTCTGCCAAAGGGATAAGGGCCTGGATTACCTGGAAATCGGCACGCCCCTCTATGCCCTTTATTCTGGCCCTGCGACTGTTTAGGTCTCCCAGGATATCGCCCAGGAATTCCCCCGGGGTAGTCACCTCTATTCTCATAATGGGCTCCAATAGAGCTGGGCGGGCCTTTCGAGCCGCCTCTTTGAAAGCCAGAGAGCCGGCCATTTTAAAGGCGATGTCCGAGGAATCCACCGTATGATAACTGCCATCGTACAAGGTTGCCTTTACATCTATCATGGGGTAACCTGCTAGCACCCCTGTTTCTAGGGCCTCCTTGATGCCTCGCTCCACCGATGGTATATACTCTTGGGGTATCACCCCTCCCCTAATACGTTTTACAAACTCAAACCCTTGACCCCTCTCCCTGGGCTCCAGCTCTATCTTGACGTGGCCGTACTGCCCCCTCCCTCCTGTTTGCTTGACGAATCTACATTCGGCTTGCGAGGGTCTGGTAATGGCCTCTTTATAAGCCACCTGAGGAGTGCCCACTTTGGCCTCGACGCTGTATTCCCGTCTTATGCGCTCTACTATAACCTCCAGGTGCAGTTCCCCCATACCTGCTACGGTGGTTTGTCCCGTTTCTCCATTGTAATTCACTTCAAAGGTTGGGTCCTCCTCCCCCATCTTAGATAGAGCATTCCCCAATTTATCCTGGTCTGCCTTGGTCTTGGGTTCAATGGCCACCGATATGACTGGCTCGGGAAAACTGATGGATTCCAGAATTGTCGGGTTAGCGTAGTCGCAGATAGTATCGCTGGTGAAGGTGTTTTTGAGTCCCACGGCGGCGAAGATATCCCCCGCCTGGACCTCGGTCAACTCCTCCCGGCGCTTGGCGTGCATCCTAAGCAAGCGCCCTATCCGCTCCTTTAAATCCTTGGTGGCATTGTAGATGGTGGCCCCCGACTTAAGCTTGCCCGAATATACGCGGCAGTATACCAATCGGCCTACATAGGGATCCGATACCACCTTGAAGGCCAGGGCGACGAAGGGGGCGCTTTTGGTGTGTTCTATGTATTCCTCTTGATGGGTCTTTGGGTGTATAGCCTTGACCGAGGGCACATCTAGAGGGGAGGGAAGATAGTCGATCACGGCATCCAACATGGGCTGAATCCCTTTGTTGCGTAAGGCGCTGCCGCACAAGACTGGCACAAAGATACTGGATATGGTGGCCTTGCGCAGCCCCTCCTTGAGCTCGGGCACCGTTAACTCTTCCCCTTCCAGGTACTTGACCAGCAGGGAATCCTGGGTCTCGGCGATCTTCTCAATAATAGCCTCCCTGTATTGGGAGACTATCTCTTGGTGGTCATCAGGTATGGGGGCTTCGATGGGGTTGGTGTGGTTATCGTCGGAGTATATCCAGGCTCGCCTCTCGATAATATCAATAACCCCTCGGAAGGATTCCTCCACTCCCAGGGGCAGTTGAATAGGCAAGGGCTTGGCTTTAAGCCGCTCGGTAATCATATCCACCGTGCGCTGAAAATCGGCCCCAACTCTGTCCATATTATTGACGAAGCATATCCGGGGCACTCCATATTTATTGGCCTGTCGCCACACCGTCTCCGATTGAGGCTCGACGCCGGCCACCGCATCGAAGACCACTACACCTCCATCCAGCACCCTCAGGCTCCTTTCCACCTCGGCGGTGAAATCCACGTGACCTGGGGT
The DNA here is from genome assembly GCA_036477885.1 of Dehalococcoidia bacterium. GTDB lineage: Bacteria > Chloroflexota > Dehalococcoidia > JAZGDP01 > JAZGDP01 > JAZGDP01. Next base: position 15,894 of record JAZGDP010000093.1, on the reverse strand, counting down.
ATCTATGATGTTTATGGTGGTATCCCTCCAGTGGCAAGTGGTGGCTGCAGCGGTAATAGTTATGCCTCGCTCTCGCTCCTGCTCCATCCAATCCATCACCGTGGTCCCTTCGTGTACCTCCCCCATTTTGTAGGTCTTGCCGGTATAATATAGGACCCTCTCGGTGAGGGTGGTTTTCCCCGCATCGATATGGGCTATAAAGCCGATGTTGCGTATCTTTTCTAAGCCGTTACCTTGTGACATCGTAGACATCTTTCAACTCGATAAAGGGCATAGCCCTTACCATCGATAGTGTACAAAGGCCCTGTTGGCCTCAGCCATGCGGTGGATATCCTCCCTCTTTTTGACTGCCGCTCCTTGGCCTTTGGAGGCATCTATCAACTCGGTGGCCAACCTTTGAGCCATGGCACTGCCTGAGCGAGCCCTAGCGGCAGAAACCAGCCATCGCATAGAAAGAGAGAGGCTTCTGTCGCTCCTAACCTCAATAGGAATCTGGTAAGTAGCCCCTCCCACCCTCCTGGGCTTAACCTCTAAGAAGGGGGTAGTGTTACGGATAGCCTGTTCAAACACATCCAAGGCGTTGTTTTTCGTCTCCTCCTCCATGATATCGAAGGCCTTATAGACTACCCTTTCGGCGAGGCTTTTTTTGCCCCCCATCATTATCTTATTGATGAAACGAGCCACCTTCTCACTTCGATATTTGGAGTCAGGAGGTATTATCCTTTTTTCAGCTCTTCTTCTTCTGGGCACTATCCGCTCCCCTTAGACAACACATACTTAAAACTCATGAATTCCCGTGGAAAGTCTCCCTCAGTCTTGCCTTTCCCCACACCAACACCCTAGGCCATCCGCAATGCTGACTTTAGACTGGGAAGATTGTTTGGCCCTAGCGACCCTGATGGCACCTGGAAGGGCAGGTCTTAGGTCTCCTTACTCATAATTCATATGTAGGTAGAGGCCTTTGAACCTACCCTCCTCCTATGGACTTGACCTTCTTGGTCCCATACTTGCTGCGGCCTTTATGTCGGTTGTCTACACCCGTGGCATCCAAGGCCCCGCGGACTATATGATATCGCACCCCCGGTAGATCGGGGACGCGGCCGCCTCGAATAAGCACCACCGAGTGTTCCTGAAGGGTGTGGCCCTCCCCCGGTATATAGGCTATGACCTCCATGCCGTTGGTAAGCCTTACCCGGGCAACTTTACGGAGAGCAGAGTTGGGTTTTTTAGGGGTAACCGTCCTCACTTGAATGCAAACCCCTCTTTTTTGGGGTGAGCCTTTACCCCGCACCATCCGGTTCTTTAACGCATTATAGGAGAACCTTAAGGCTGGCGCCTTGGTCTTTTTTGTAGACCTCTTACGCCCCTTGCGAATCAATTGGTTTATAGTGGGCATATCCCAACTCCCTCAAGGCTACCCTTCTCTTTGTAACATTCAAATAGGGTAACAGACATCTTGCCACGCTGCATTTGATATCTATATAGATACCAAAGTTTAAACTTATCATCTTTGACTCTGTATGTCAAGCACAGTTACCCCTTTAAGCCATTTAGCTCCTCAGTGGAGGGGGTGAAGGAATCGTTAGCGTTACTCCTCGAGTTTCTCTAACCTCTTTTAACCCACTGGCACCCTTTTCGTTTGTGGCCGTTAAATAGTGCTTGACAAAAAGGAGTTCCAGCGTTAATATACTTATAAACGTATAGGAGTATATAGCACGCAGCAAACTCATACAGTACCTCAATTGGTCCCTACTACCGCAGGGGTTACCGCTAAATTCTTCCGAGGCCTGGGCGACCCCACCAGGGTAAAAATCCTTCAGCTCCTTCTGGAGGGCGACAAGAACGTTGGTGAGTTAGTGGAGCTGCTGGGTTCGCCCCAGGGAAGGGTCTCCAGCCACCTGGCATGCCTGCGATGGTGCGGATATGTCGTTTCCTATCGGGAGGGTAAAAACGTCTACTACACCATAGCCGACCCGAGGGTGAAGGACATATTGGAGCTGGGACAGCAGATTCTCGCAGACAACGCCGAGCGGGTCCTAGCTTGTCAGATAATCAAGTAGAATCCTTACTTCTTATTTGGGTGCAACATGGAAGATGATTTAGTCCAGCAGGCTGCCCACGATACCTTGAAGGCTCGCTTTAACGACGACCGCGGCGTACCGCGTCTCCTCCTTTTCCTATCTCCAACTTGAGGTTACTGTGCTGACGGCGCCCGTTGGGTGCAGGAGAAGGTCCTGGGAGAGAACAGCCGCTCCAAGCTCTCCGTTTATACGGTTTGGCTGCCTATGATGCCCGGCGATTCCCGGGAAAAGGTGCCCGAGGCCCAGAAGCTTCTGGACGACCCTCGAGTTTCCCACTTCTGGGATGGGAAACGGGAGTTGGCACGATGGTTCAAGGAGAAGGTCCTTCCCTCCTGGAGGGAGGGTGACGCTGCTAAATTTGCTGGCTCCTCTGAGGAGGTGGAGCAGTTCTTAGGTAGGCCATTCCAAGATGAGGTGATTTGGGATGTCTATTTGCTCTTTGGAGGCCAGGCTAAATGGGATAAGGTCCCCGAGCCTTTGGTGGGGTGGGGGTATCCGGTAGTGTTCTCGGGGGAGAAGCTGGTGGAGGAATTAAAGCCGTTGCTAGGCTAATGAAACCCTGTACAGGCATTTGAACTCAGGTTGCTGCGGCTAGGGCTTTCGAGGTGTGGGATTATAAGGGATTTTTCGACAGCAAATCAAACTAATCTTGGGAGGTAAAGAAGTAATGGATAAATTCGATCTTGTTATTGTGGGTGGTGGGGCGGCGGCCTTCGCTGCCGCTACCAAGGCATCGGACCTGGGAAAGTCGGCCCTAATGATCAATAGTGGACTTCCTATTGGTGGCACGTGCGTCAACGTGGGCTGTATGCCCAGCAAGCATCTTCTTACGGTAGGCGACGAGCTATTCTACCCCGACCCGCCCCGGTTCAAGGCCCTGGCTAACGGCCACAGACCTAGATTTGACTTCGCAGTGGCTATCCAGCAGAAGGATGAGTTGGTTGCCACGGCACGGCAGAGCAACTACATAAACGTGGTGGAGGGCCTGAAGGAGGTTACCTATCTCGACGGCCGCGCTAAGTTCGTCTCGCCTACCCAGGTCGATGTCGATGGGCAGACCTATGAGGGAGAAAAGCTCCTCATCGCCACCGGCTCCTCCACCAAGCCCCTTCCTATCCCGGGGATGGACACCATCTCCTGGCTGAGCAATGTTACTGCCATGGAGCTCCAGGAGCTGCCAGAGTCCATGATAGTCATCGGTGCGGGGCCCCTAGGCTTGGAGTTCGCCCAGATGTTCGCCCACTTCGGCACCAGGGTCACCGTGCTGGAGGCCATGGACCAGATATTGCCCAGAGAGGAGCCGGAGGTGGCCCAGGAGCTACAGCGTTGCCTGGAAGAGGAGGGCATCTCCTTCCGAGTCGGGGTGACGTTGAAAAGAGTCGCCCAAGAGGGCAAGGAGAAGGTGGTGTCCATCCGCAAAAGCCAGCCTGGCCTGAGAAAGCACTCCTTCGGCACCGATGAGGAGGTGTTGAAGGCCCAGGAGCTACTCCTGGCCGCCGGGGTCAAGGCCAACACCGAAGACTTGGCCCTGGATAAATCGGGTGTACAGACCCATAAGGGTGGGTTCATCAAGGTAGACCAATACTATCAGACCGACACCCCTGATATCTACGCCGCCGGGGATTGTGTGGGGAATGCCTTGCTGGAGACCGTCGCCGCCAAGGAGGGCGCGCTTGCGGCCGAGAACGCCTTAGCCGGTTCAGAGCGGTCCATTAACTATGACGAGGTGCCCCACGCCGTCTTCACCAACCCCCAGGTGGCTAGCGTGGGCATAACCGAGGAGGAGGAGATGCGGCGCTTCAACGCCTGCGCCTGTCGTGTAGTGCCTGTGTCCAGAGTCCCTAAGGCCATGGTTATTGGTGAGACTCGAGGGGTGATAAAGATGGTGATCCACCCCCAGAGCTCGCAGATCCTGGGGATGCACATAGTAGCTCCCCACGCCGCCGACCTCATCCACGAGGCCACATTAGCGGTGAAATTCAAGCTAACAGTTGACGACATCATAGATACGGTGCACGTCTATCCCACCCTGAGCGAGGGGATAAAGCTGGCGGCCCAGGCCTTCACCCGAGATATCTCGGTGATGACCTGTTGCATAGAATAGCTAGAAAGGGGTATTCCAATGCCATTTATCTTATTGGTGGCTGCATGTTGTCTTGCGCCAGTTCTCGGTATAGTTTTCCTGGCCAAGAGGTTCAAAGGTGGAGAGAAAGAGGAACTCCCTGAGCCAAGGGAAGTCATAGAGGGGCAACTGAAAAGCGGGGGCCGAGAAGACGAGGGCTAATTTCTGTCAGGCGTATTAAACACTTTTGCAGGGGAATGATGAAGGGCCTTTTGCTTTTAGTTGTGGCTGTGTCTCTTATAGCTGCGGCGTGTCTTAATAGGGCTACTGAAGCCACCCCCACCCCGATCACACCTAGGGTCTCCACAGACCAGTACATAGATGTATTCAACCAGGTCACCCTAAGCCTGGTGAACGATACTCGCATCCTCGGTTTTCTGGCTGTGTCTATCAGTCAGGACGATCGGTTAAGCTCGGAGTTTGAGGCAGATACCCGCCTAGTCCTCAAGGACTTGGAGAAGCAACTGGAAAGGGTTGAGGGGTTGGAACCGGTGCCTTCTGAGGTGACCGAGGCTCATGAGTCCTTTAAGATAGCTATAATGAGGTATATATCAGCGGCCTCTTTACTCCTGCCCGATCAGGGCGATGAATCCACCCCCTTCCAATACACCGAGTTTCAGGCCTTGATGATGGAAGGGGGAAAGAATTTCCACGGCGCCGGGGCACTTCTCGGTGGAATAACGGCTGAATAGGGGGTAGGAGTGACGATTCAAGGGAGAAAGAGCCTCCTGTTTTTATCTGCTGGGTCGCTGTTGATATTGATGGCTGTGATTGCCGCTGTTGCCACTTGGCAGCTAACCTCTGGGGAAGGCAACGATATCTCTATTGAGAAACCCCGTGGACCCCTGGCGTCCGATTTCACAGTACCAACCTTAAACGGAGACTTTCAATTGGCCCAGCAGCTAGGGAAGGTCACGGTGTTATACTTCTCCTTCCCTGGTTGACCCACCTGTGCGCTGGAGGCTCCAGCGCTGGGCAGGATTCATGCCGAGTTCGCCGATAAAGGGGTGCAGGTGGTGGCCATCAACTTACTTCCCTCTTACTCGCTATCGACCTGGAAGGTTTTCTGGAATAGTGTGGACGCAGGGGAGGTCATCTGGGGCCAGGACACCAACGGATTTGTTACCAAGACGTATAACATAACTGCCCTCGGCACAACGGTCATAATAGACAGAGAGGGAAAGATTGTGTATCGCGACAATGGGGCTACTTCCTACGACACCCTGAAGAGGGAAGTAGAGAGAGTTTTGTGATAAGATATACTAGTAATCCGCTTGCAATGCTTAGGGAAAGTAGGGGGGAGCCGAATCAAGGGTAAAGCATGGATAACCCAACCCATGTAGAGAAAATAAAAGACCCTTTCTTTAGGCGATGGCCTACAATATTAGCTGTAACGGGTCTTTTGGGTTTCATCGCCCTTGTAAGTTGGGCTATCATCGTTAGCCGGAGTTCAGATAACTCTTTGGTAACTCCTAGCGCTGGGGACATCCGAGGTGGTGACCTTAGCGCTACCGGAGCGGTGAACATAACATTGGAGGGGGAGCTGTCACCCGCTCCAAAGGTGGGTTTTCCCGCACCCCTCTTTACCCTTAGCGACCTAGAGGGAAATGAGGTCTCCCTGGCCGACCTCCGAGGAAAGGCGGTGGTCATCAACTTCTGGGCCACCTGGTGCCCTCCATGTAGGGCGGAGATCCCTGACCTGGAGGCGGTGTACCAGAAATACAACAGCCAGGGCGTGGAGTTCTTAGGGGTCGACTTGCTGGAGAATCGGGAGCCTGTAGCACGTTATGTAGCTAGAACAGGCATGAGTTACACTGTGTTGCTGGATGGGGAGGCCTTGGTATCCCGGGCTTACTCTCTTACTGCTCTTCCTACCACTTATTTCCTCGATCGAGATGGGATAATTCGGGACAAGCGAATTGGGAAAATGGGGGAAAAGGAGATCGAGGAGAGGCTCCTTGAGGCCCTGGGAACGGTAAGCGAAGAATAAGGGACTTAATAATCCCAACTGTCAGGGCGCAAGATGAAACTGGCTTTCAGAATAGCCAAGGGCAATAGTAGAGAGGGCGCTTCCATTCAAGGCTCACCGTTAAACGGGGTATCGCGAAAGCAGTCAGTCATCAGGCTGGGTATTTTCATTGCCGTCATCGGCGGGGTAGTGGCGGCCATGGCGGCCCTGCTTTCGGTGCGCAGCGACGCCGAGGGAGGCCTCGCTAGCCTCTCCGAGGCTTTGCCTTTCGGCTACGCTTTCGGCGCCGGCATGGTGGCCAGCGTTAATCCCTGCGGCTTCTTCATGCTCCCTTCCTATGTAGCCTATAATCTCGGCACCCAGGAGGAGGGATTCTACCAGTCGCCAGCTCCTGTTCGTCTCTTCCGTGCCCTTGTTCTGGCCTTAGTGGCCACGACAGGGTTTATCGCCATTTTCTCCCTGGTGGGATATATCATCTCCCTGGGGGGCAACTGGCTAATTAGTGCCTTCCCCATCGGAGGGCTTATCATAGGGATAGCTATGGCCCTGGTGGGTTTGTGGCTGTTTGCTACTCACAAACCCTTGGGTATCATGGCGGCCAGCCGGGTGACAATTACCCCCCAGCGCAACCTGCGCAACGTATTCCTCTTTGGCATAGCGTATGCAGTGGGCTCCCTGAGCTGCACTTTACCCATCTTTCTCGTGGTGGTCGGTAGCGCCATTGCCACCCAGGGGCTCGCCGACTCCTTCGCTCAGTTTATCAGCTACTCCATGGGGATGGGGGTTATCTTAATCGCCGTTACCGTAGGAGCGGCCCTGTTCCGAGGGGCGGTGGCCCGCTCTCTCAAGGGTTTGATGCCCCATGTCCACACTATAAGCGCCCTGTTCTTGGTGGGAGCAGGGGCCTATATAGCCTATTATTGGATCAAGTACGGGGATATCTTTTCCTAGGCAGGGTAAATCTATAAGACAATCTCGGGTTTACTTACGAGGTTGTCCAGGAAGGAGGGGCCCATGTTTAAGGGAGTCAAGGAGATCCATCAACGAGACCTCATAGGCCAGCAGGCGGTGGACTACGATGAGCGAGTGGATATACGCCGGTTACGGCGAGAGCGGATAGCGCGTATACAAGCGGAGCTAGCCAAACGGGACCTGGGAGGTGTCCTTCTATACGATCCAATAAACGTGCGCTACGCTACCGGAACTCGATTTGTCCAGATTTTCTCCATGCATACTGCACATCGTTACTGCGTGGTGCCCAGAGAGGGGGATGTGGTTCTCTTTACTGATCTGAATCAGGGAGATCAGCATCTGAAGGACTTGGAAGGGATCAAGCTAAGGCCAGCCCAGTCGTGTAACTACTTCGTGTCCGGCACCTTCAATGAAGAGGTAGCTCAAAGGTGGGGAATGGAGTTAAAGGTGGCCCTGGAAGAGATGGGTATAGTTAATGAGCCATTGGGGGTGGATCGCCTCGAGGCCCTCACCGCCCACGCACTGCTCGAGCAGGACATCAAGTTTGTGGACGGACAATCGGTACTGGAGCATGCCCATGCCGTCAAAACTAAGGATGAGATAGCCCTGATGCGGCAGACGTGTGCTATAGCAGACGTGGCGTGCTGTGCTGTCAGGGAGGCCCTTCGTCCCGGAGTAACTGAAAATGAACTCTATGCCATCCTTGCCAGCACCAATCTACGTTTCGGCGGGGAACACCAGGACTCTAAATTTTTAGCCGCCGGCGGCAACACCAATCCCTGGTACCGGGAAGCCTCGGATCGCATCGTTAGGACGGGAGACCTGGTGGGCTTCGATACCGATATGGCGGGGCCGATGGGGTATTTCGTTTGCATGTCCAGGACATATTTATGTGGTGATAGACCTAACTCTGAACAGAAGGAGGCCTACAAGCTCGCCTACGACATCATCTATGAGTCGATACCATTATTCCGGCCAGGCATGACCCTCCAGGAGATAGCGGAAAAGTCACCTCCTTGGCCCGAAGAGTATAAAGCTAACCGCTACGCAGTTCTAGGTCACGGGCTGGGCATGCGTGATGAGTGGCCAGCCATCTACTTTACCGACAGAAGCTGGAGTGGTATGGGGAACTACGAGGGTCAACTGGAGGAGGATATGGTTATGTGTGTAGAGGCCTACGCAGGTAGGGAAGGGGCCAGGGAAGGAGTGAAACTGGGAGAGGCGGTACTCATCACTGCCAATGGCCCTGAAGTCATCACCCAGGCCCCCTTTGATTGGCGTCTGCTGGAGTAGATAGCTCATGGGTAACAATTGAATGAGGGAGCACCTATGAGCGCTAGGGTAGATTCCGCGTGAAAGAGGGTTTGCTCATTCCTGATTTTTGCCTCGCCTATATAAACCTCGTGGATGAGTATAACCTGTGGGGGAGCTTATGAATGCGGTTCAACTGATCCAAAGCGGCGATTACCTAAGCCACTATTTTGTGGACGACCATGAAACCTGGAAAAGAGAGATACGTATGCACAAGGGGCTGAGCCTGGAACGGCTTCAGTATCAAGAGGTACCGGATCCTTCCCCAAAGGCAGGCGAGGTGCTGGTGGAGGTGTGGGGTTGTGGGCTAAACCATCTGGACGTATGGGCGGTTCAAGCTCCCCGGGACCACCTCCGAAGTGAGCCCAGGATACCTGGCGCTGATATCGCTGGCATAGTAAAGTCAGTAGGGGAGGGAATCAAGTCCGTAAAACCCGGCGATCGGGTCGTCCTTTTCCCTTCTTTGGTGTGTCACAACTGCTATTTCTGCCTCAGCGGCCGAGATAACCTTTGCCAATCTTCAGGCACTTTCGGGTCAGATAGGGATGGTGGCATGGCGGAGTACACCCTGGCTCCGGAATGGAACGTTGTACCTGTTCCCCCCTCGCTTTCCCTAACAGATGCTGCCTCTCTGCCCATCGCGTTTCTAACCGCTTGGCACATGCTGGTAGGTAAGGCCAGGGTACGCCCTGGGGAGACTGTCCTAGTTAACGCCGTCGGTAGTGGAGTGGGTATCGCCGCCGTGCAGATAGCCTGTCTCCTCGGTGCACGGGTATTGGCCAGCGCCGGCTCCAAGGCCAAGATTAACAAAGGCCTCTCACTGGGAGCCGAAGGAGGCATAAATTACACCACCAGCTCCCTATGCCAAGAAGTCATGCGCCTCACCGAAAATCGAGGGGTCGATGTAGTTATAGACAGCCTCTCTGGGGAACTAATGGAGCAAAGCGTAGAGGCCCTGGCTCCAGGGGGCCGTTTGGTCAACTGCGGGTGCACCCTGGGAAACTGGGCCCGGATAAACATGGGGCGGATGCTGTTTAAAGAGGCCACTGTTATGGGGTCCCTGATGGGGTCCAAACACGAGCTCTTGGACATCCTTCAGCAATTTGAGGCAGACAAGTTGAGGCCGGTAGTGGATAGAGTATTCCCTCTGTCTCAGGCTAGAGAGGCAGTAGCCTATCTGGCTGACCGGAAACAGTTCGGCAAGGTAGTGGTGGTGCCGGACTCTAAGTACGGTCGAGGAGAACAAGGCAGTCAATAATCTTTCGATCCATCAGGATCAATGGGTCTTCGGGGGGAAGTACCCTGAGCGTTCTTACAACAAAAAGGTGGACTATGCCTGTCAGGATAAACGACTAGAGGCTGGCCTGTGACAAAAGAGTTTAACTTGAGGTATAATTCTGGTGGTAGGGGTACTGGGCTTGCGTAAGATGCGACAGTTTTATAATAGGAATACTATCGACTTCCATGCCCAATAGTAATTCCCATAACCGCGGCCCCGTGGTGTAGCGGACTAACATGCCACCCTGTCACGGTGGAGATCGCCGGTTCGAATCCGGTCGGGGTCGCCAACCACATCTTCGATGTGACTCTATTCCCTGTAGGCTTTATGGATAATGAAATTCTCCTGAGGCCATCGTACCCGATTCTCGTAGATAGGCAAGTAGCCGTCTCTATTTAGCTAGCCACCCCCGATGGCTGGCAGAAAGTTGACCTCGCTATCCTCTCCCACCTTCTCAAGCATACCCAGGGGTGCCACTTGCCCGTCAATGGCCACGGAGATGTTCGGCCTGATCCGGTTGTTTTCCACCAGTCTGTCCCTTATGCCAGGATATGCGCTATCCAGGTTGTCGATGATCTGCCGCACAGTGGAGCCGGGCACCTCTATCTTGTCCTGTCCTCCTGTGAGGTCCCGCATCAGGGAAGGTATATACACCGTAGCCATGATTCACTTCTTTTGTTCTCTCTGTTTCTCCCAGATGGCTTCCATGATGGCACCGGGGTTCATGGGTAATCTATCCATCCGTATGCCTACAGCATTATAGATAGCGTTGGCTATGGCGGCTGGTGGAGCAATGATGCTAACCTCGCCTACACCCCGTACTCCGAAGGGATGCCCTGGGTTGGGCACTTCCACTATGACTGTATCTATCATCGGCAGGTCAAGGCTGATGGGCATGCGATAGTCCAGCAAGCTGGAATTCATCATTTGCCCGCTTTCGCTCATGTAATACTCTTCATTCAGAGCCCAACCTATGCCCTGAACGCTCCCTCCCTGCATCTGTCCCTCCACATAGCTGGGGTGGATGGCCTTGCCGGCGTCCTGGACCACGGTGAACCGCCGTATGTCTACCTTTCCCGTCTCCGGGTCTACTTCCACATCAGCGATGCAGCCGGCGAATGCGCCTCCGATGCCACTTGGCTGAACATTGCCACAACCCACAATAGGCCCTCCGGTTTGTTCCAATTGGGCCGCAAGCTCTTTAAAGGTCATCTTCAGCTCCGAGTTGGACTTGGAGAGAAACATGCCTTTGTTCAGTTCCAGGGAGTCGGGGGCCACGTCCCAGATCATGGCGATGCGCTCAATCATTTGACGTCTTACATCCTGGGCCGCCTCGTAGGCTGCCCAGCCGGTCTTGAAGGTAACGCTGCTCCCACCTGTGCCTGTGGTGTACCCAACTGCGTCGGTGTCTACCACGGTAGGGTGAACGTCCTCGGCGGGGATTCCCAGCACCTCGGCGGCCTGCATTGCCACCGAAGTCCGAGTGCCACCGATGTCGGGCGAGCCTTCGCTCAAGTTGACGGTGCCGTCGGCGTTCACTTTGATAGTGCAGCTCGACGGGCCACCCCCGTTCATCCAGTAGCCTAGGGCTATCCCCCTGCCCCGGTTGGGCCCCTCCAGAGGCGCCATCCAGTGGGGATGGCCCTTTAGCGCCTCCATGACCTCAACGCAGCCTATGCCTGAGTAGGCCACTCCATCGGCTCGGCGGGTTCCTTCTTTAGCGGCGTTGAGCAACCGGAACTCCAGAGGGTCGATCTTCAGTCCCTTTGCCAGCTCGTCTATCACCGTCTCCGAGGCAAAGGAGGCATTGGTGACCCCGGGTGCCCTGTAGGCTGCCGTCTTGGGCTTGTTGACCACAACATCTAGGCCGTCGATGAGCACGTTGGGTATGTCATATGGCCCGAAGACGCATAATGCTCCGAGATCCACCGGCGAACCCGGGAAGGCTCCGGCCTCGTAGGCCAGATAGGCCTGGGCAGCAATGATTTTCCCCTCCTTGGTGGCTCCCATCTTGACCTTGATATAAGAGCCCGGTGTGGGACCCGTGCTTTCGAACTCCTCGGCTCGGGTCATCACTATCTTCACGGCATGACCCGTCTTTCTGGACAGCAGCACCGCAACGGGCTCTCCATACGGCTCGAACTTCCCTCCGAAACCCCCGCCAATCTCCATGGGGACCAGCTTGACATCGGAGACATTGAGCCCCAGCACATAGGCTGTTGCGTCTTTTACCTCGAAGGGGCCCTGGGTGCTGCACCAGATGGTGACCTTACCATCCTTGTTCCAGAAGCAGGTGGCGTTATGAGGTTCGATGTAGCCCTGATGAACTGTCTTGGTGTGAAACTCACGCTCGATCACTACGTCTGCGTCGGCGAACCCCTTTTCAACGTCGCCTAGCCTATGCTGGAAATGAGAGGCCACGTTGCTCGCCTTGTCAGCCTTCTGGCCGAACTCCTCGGTTCTCAGGTTCTCGTGTAGAATGGGAGTGTCCTCTTTCAGCGCATCCAGCACCGTGACGACGGGGGGGAGGACTTCGTACTCCACCTCAATCAGTCCCAGCGCCTCTTCGGCCACATGTTGATTTGCCGCGGCTACGCCGGCCACCGGCTGACCCTTATAAAGGACCTTATCGCTGGCCAACACGTTGCTTCGTAGATGTTTCAGGTTAACAATCAGCTCACCTAAGGTAAGTATCTCATTGGACTCCATGAGCGGGAAATCCTTGGCGGTCACCACCGCACGGACACCGGGGTATGTCTCGGCCTTGCTGGTGTCGATGGATTTAATTCGTGCGTGGGCGTGGGGGCTTCGCAGTATCCTACCGTATAACAGCCCGGCGGTTTGAAAGTCGGCCCCATAAAGGGCCCTCCCTGTCACCTTGTCCACCCCATCGTGCCGGATTGGGCGTGTGCCCACAACGTCGTACTTTTGGGTAACCAAGACCACACTGTGTTCGTAATCTGTGGTGCTCATGCCTTAGCCTCCTGTGTCTTACTTGCTGCATCCATAACCGCTCTCACTATCTTGTCGTAGCCTGTACAGCGGCATAGGTTGTTAGCCAGCCAAAACCGTATTCGCTCCTCCGAGGGGTTAGGCTCTTGGTCCAAGAGGGCCTTAGTGGCCACGATGAACCCAGGCGTGCAGATACCGCACTGTAGCGCTGCGTTTTCCAGGAAGGCCTGCTGAATAGGGTGCAGGCTGCTACCGGCGGCGATGCCTTCGATGGTGGTTATCTCCTTGTCATGGGCTTCAACGCCGAGCACGAGGCAGGAGGTCACTATCCTGCCGTCAAGGATAACGGTGCATGCACCGCAGTTGCCGTCGTTGCATCCCTCCTTTGTCCCCGTGAGTCCAACTATGTCCCTTAGACACTCCAAAAGGCTCTGACGGGGTTCGCAGAGGAACTCCATGTCCTCCCCGTTGATTCTCGAGCGTACATATGTCTTTCTATGCATCTATTATGCCTCCGTGGCCCTCCCTATAGCGGTATTCAGGGCCCTGCGGGTCAATACTTCGCACAGGTGTTTTCTGAACTCGATGGTGCCCCGCATGTCGGTGATGGGTTTGGCGGCATCTTTGGCGATTGCGGCTGCCGTTTGGATGCTCTCTTCATTCACTGGTTGCCCTGCGAGGGCGTCCCCGGCAGCCCTGCAGAAAAGAGGCGTAGGGGCCACCGAGGCGAGAGCGATACGAGCCGACTTGAAGGTGCGCTTGTCATCGTCCAGTATCACTGAGACGCCTGCCCCTGCCACGGCTATATCCATCTCGTTCCTGGGGATGAACCGTATGTAACGTGCCCCTGAGTTTGATGGGGGAGGTGGGAAGTGGAGAGCTACCAGCAGCTCTCCGGGATTAAGCATGTTCTGTCCCGGGCCGGTGCAGAAGTCCTCGACGGAGACTCTTCGCGTTCCGTTAGGTCCTGCAATCTCGCAAGTTACACCCAGGGCAATCAGCGCTGGCACCGCATCCGCGCTAGGAGCGGCATTACATAGGTTGCCACCGATGGAAGCCCTGCCTTGTATCTGAATGCCGCCGATGAAGGAGGCCGAGTCGATGAGGCCAGGGTATGCGGAGGCTACAACATCATTGCTGTAGATCTTGTAGCAGGGCACTGCCGCTCCCAGAGTCAGGCCTATTGCAGGGTCGTACGTCACCTCATTCAGTTCGGGGATTTCCTTGATGTCCACCAGAATAGCGGGCTGTCTGTTGCCAGCTCTAAGCTGGACTAGGATGTCTGTCCCGCCAGCCAGCACCAGCGCCTCACCCCCGTGTTGCGCAAGGATCTCCACGGCTTCCGATACTGAACGAGGGTTGGCATAGTCAATCCACTTCAATAGTCCCTCTCCATTCTTGTTTTATGAGCATTAATTATACCTCGTATTATTGACCTTGTCAGTTGTCGGAGCATCCAGTTTGCTCTGGATACTCTTGGCCACGGTATGCCCTCTCCTTACCTTACCTTTTGCCTACCGCATGCTGCCAGGATGGGTTTTAGTCTCCCAGACGCATTGTGGTAGCATATAGATATCCTGAACTAACTAGGGAGGACTACCATGAGCATAGCGGGACATGGTGTGATATCTAGGCGCGCCGGTGAGCCGGTCGAGGTGGAGGAGATCATCATAGAGCCCCCTGGTCCGGGCGAAGTGCTGGTTCGCATCCAGGCAACCAGCGTCTGCCATACCGACCTTCATTACAAATTGGGCAAGATTTCCCCTATTTGCTGGGCCATGAAGGCTCGGGAGTCGTCGAGGCTGTGGGCGAAGAGGTCAGCACACCAGCGGTAGGCGATTATGTGGTTCTTGCATGGCGCGCTCCGTGCGGGCATTGTCGCTTCTGTGCAATAGGGCAACCGCACCTTTGTGCCGCAAGCCTGAATGCCCAGCCGCGAATGTATACTAAAAAGGGAAACATCAAGTTGAGCCCCGCTATCGGCATCGGCACCTTTTGCACCCACACTGTCGTTGCGGCGAAACAGGCTGTGCCTATCCCCGTGGAGTGTCCACCCCAACAGGCCTGTTTGATTGGCTGTGGGGTGATGACTGGGGTAGGCGCGGCGCTCTATACCGCAGGGGTGCGGCGCGGTAGCAGCGTCGCTGTATTCGGCTGCGGCGGTGTCGGCTGTAGCGTCATAATGGGCGCTAAGCTGGCCCGTGCTGGGAAAATCATCGGCGTGGACATAGCCGAGAACAAGCTTGCCTGGGCACGGGAGTTCGGCGCCACCGATGTAGTTAATGCCAGTAAAGTAGACCCTGTGGAGGCCATCAAGGAGCTTACCGGTGGGAACGGTGTGGACTACGCCTTCGAAGCTGTCGGGACTCCCCAGACCCTTCTTCAAGCGCTCTGGTCGCGGGATCTGGCAGGCACATGCACCCTCATCGGGGTCCCGGACCCTACTATGAAGATAGAGGTGCCCATGATGCAGTTCTTCGGCCTGGGCGGCGCCCTGCGAGTGAGCTGGTACGGTGACTGCCTGCCATCGCGGGACTTCCCACTTCTGGCCAACTGGTACCAGCAGGGAGAGCTGGACTTGGATAGGATGGTGACTCGAGTGATCAACTTAGAGGATACCGAGGCCGCCTTCGAGGCCATGGAACACGGTGAAACCCTGCGCTCGGTCATCCGCCTGCCAGAAAATTGAGGGTATCCCGACCACCTGATGAATAACTTGGATACCCACTTCAATATTTTGTGTGATTAAACCCCTCTGGGCTATTTAGATCTGGAGGCGGGCGTAGAGACAAGGGCAGGTATTACTACGTCGAGTTCAGTGTTATATTTCTTATCTCCTCGATGCCTTGAGGGGGCCAAAGCAGGCTGCGTTTTAAGGAGCAAGGGCTGACGATCCTCGCGGGATAAGAGGGTTGCATAGGGACCCAGTGCACGCTCGTACTGATAGTGATAAAACTCTGGCAAAGTTTGTGATTCGCCTTCGTGAAAAGCCCTGAACTGTAGGTCTGTCTTCATCAATTCGACGATATTTCGGAATGCCCCCAGCGTTCGCCGCATGTGGTGGGCTCGTAGCAGGTACAAGAAGCGGATCATGCCGGAGGTTGTTTGTAGCCTCTTGAGCAGCATGTTCCCAGATATCATGTGGCAAAATATCTCGATGAGTTTCTCATAGTAGGTCACGGGGTTATAGTTCTTCACCGTGGTCACA
>JAZGDP010000092.1:0-3664 GCA_036477885.1 Dehalococcoidia bacterium | reverse complement strand
TCCCCGTAGTAGAGCTTGTTTTCCTATGCTGAGATGGTCATACTCGCACCCTGTCCAAATCCGCCCGGCTGGGCTTCACGACTTAGGTATTTTGACCCTACCGACGGGCTTGCAGAACCAATAGCATAGTCTGGTGCCCGTCCTTGTGCAGACTCCCCGGCACCACCAAGGCATCCACTTTGCCACCTTTAAGTCACGGCACTTTGTAGGAATCTCTCTCATCGCTCTCTCCAAACCCGCCCTGGGCTAAGGCTTATAAGGGTAGCCATTCAGGTAGTTATGGATAGTCGTCTTCGTCACTCCCATCAGCTTGGCTATCTGGCCCAATGAAAGGTTTTGGCCGTAAAGTTCCTTAAATCTTCTGAAATAGCTTGGTGCGGAAGGGGAGACTCGAACTCCCACGCCCTAAGGCACATGATCCTAAGTCATGCTCGTCTGCCAATTCCGACACTTCCGCATCGACCAATAAGAATTAATCCCCCTACATTTTACATCATATGAAGGGTTCTTTTACAGGGTGGGGAGCGCAAAAAGTGTCCTGATTCGAAAAGAGGGCCGAGGATGCTCCATCTTACTCCGGCGGGGGCCTGGTGCCTATCACTCCCTGGGCCTCCAACTCCTCCAGCTCGTCCTTAGTTACTCCCAGCAGCCCGCTAAGGATCATCTCGTTATGTTCACCCAGGCAGGGGGCAGAGCCACGCAGCGTCGCCGGGGTCTTGGAGAATAGCTGAGGCAGACGGGTGTATGGGAAGGTGCCCGCCTGAGGATGAGGAACGTCCCAGTAGTATTCCCTGGCCTTCAGGTGGGGGTCCTCCAGAAGCTCCTTGTTGGTGACCACGGGGGCGGCCACCACCCCCGCTTGCTGTAGTATTTGCATCACCTCATAATGGTCGTGCCGGGTTGTCCACTCCTCGATGAGTTTATCCAGTTCATCGTGGTTCTTCAAACGACTCAAGGGGTCGGAGAAGCGCTTTTCGCCAGCCCAGGGAGGATTACCGATGGCCCGGCGGAAGGAGTCCCATTCCTCGTCGTTGGCAACGGCGATAACCACCCACTCGTCCTCACCCTTACAGCGATAGCACCCGTGAGGGGCCCAAGAGGGATGGCGGTTGCCCCTTCTTTCAGGCTGCTTTTTGTTCATGCTGTACCCCACATAGGCATGTCCTATGAGGCAGGCCATGGCTTCAATGTGGGCCAAGTCTATGTATTGCCCCTTGCCGGTGCGGCGGCGATGGAAGAGGGCCAGGGTAATAGCCGATGCCGCATTCATGGCCGAGGCAGGGTCGCTATAATTCACACCCATCAAAGAGGGGCCATCCTTTTCATAGCCCATCAAGCTGGACATACCACAATAGGGTTCGACGATGGTTCCCAAGGCCATGTAGTTGCTGTAGGGGCCTTGACTGCCGAAGCCTGGCATGGAGATCATAATAAGGGTGGGGTTGACTTCCTTCAGGACGGGGTAGGTCAGGCCAAAGTTCTTCATCACTCTGGGGGTGTAGTTCTCTATCACCACGTCGCTGATAGAGACCAGCTCCAGGAAGAGCTCCTTGCCCCGCTGAGTGGTCAGGTCCAGGGTGACGCCGTATTTATTACGATGGTAGTCGTTGAACATGCCGCTGCGGTTCCAGGGCTGCTCGCCCGGGACTCCGTTGGGGAAAAGCCCTGCAGTCATCTGGCTATCCTGCAAGCTGGCCACCGAAGCCAACCCTCGGGACCTCAGGTCTTCTACTTTGATCACCTCGGCCCCCATATCGGCCAGGACCCGTGCGGCCAGGGGACCAGCCCAAAACCGGGTCAAGTCCAATATCCTCACGCCTTCCAGTGCTAGCTTCTTCACGCCAACCCTCCTTCTACTACTAGTCACAGGCCCTTTAGATGATACCAGCCTGCCTCATCCGCACCAAATCCTCTTTGTGGCGACCCAGCCAGCCACAATAGGTCTCCTCATTGTGCTCCCCCAGAAGAGGGGCACGGGAGGCCTGCCAGGGAGTCTCCTCCATCACGAAGGGGGCCCCGGGGTAGGTGAGTTTCCCCGCTGTGGGATGGTCTATATCTTGCCAGAATCCTCGCTCATTATAGTGAACGTCCTCCAAGGCCTCGCCCAGGTTAAGCACCGGGCCACACAGTACCCTCAGTTCCTGGGCCGAGTGAAATATCTCCTCTCGTGTCCTCTCCAGGAACCAGGGACCTACCTCAGCATCGAATTCATCTGCGTTCTCGAATCTTTCTCGGGCGCTCTGGAATCGGGGGTCGTCCAAGAGGTCCAGTCGATCCACAAGGAGGTATAGGGGCTCCTGTTTCAGGGCGAAATTGCCACTCATGGATATGTGTCCGTCTTTACAGGGGTAGATGGTCAAGGGGTGTTCGATCTCGAAGCGATTACCTAGCCGCTCCTGAATCTGGCCTCGATGGGTATAGTTAACCAGGGTGTATTCGTGTTCTTGCCCCAGACATTCCTGGATGGAAATGTCTATGCACTGCCCCTCCCCGCTCTCCTCCCGCCAGAAGAGGGCAGCCATGATGGCCGAGAAGGCGTGAAGGCCACCCTGATACTCGGGCTGATGCTCTATCCCGTTTAGCGGCTCCCTTTTGGGATGGCCGTTGATGTACATGTGGCCGCTGAGAGCGTATTCCATCATATCGTTGGCCTTATAGTCCCGATAGGGCCCCGTTTGGCCGAAGTTGCTGATGGAGGCCATAACTAGGCGGGGGTTTATCTTCTCCAGGGTCTGGTAGTCCAGCCCCAGACTAGGCATCACCCGGGGCGCAAAGTTCTCCACCAGAACGTCGACATCCTTAACCAGCTCTTTTATTATCTCCTTACCGGTGGCCGCCTTGAGGTTAAGGGTGATGCTCTTCTTGTCGGTGTTAAGGTAGAGGAAAAAGGCGCTCTTTTCCACATGGGGCTCATCGTTAGGGAAGGGTCCCATCCTACGAGATATGTCCCCTCCACCGGGTCTTTCAACCTTGAGCACCTCGGCGCCGAAGGCCGCCAACAGCTTGGTGCAGTAAGGGCCTGCTATATGATGAGTAAGGTCTAGGACTTTGATGCCGCTCAAAGCGTTTTCCATAAATTCCACTCAGCCTGACCGTTTTACATTGGCGATATTTTAACAAAAGGCCCGATAAGAAGCAAGAAGTGAGGACAATATCTTTACACTAGGAACACGGCGGCATCAAACTTACCGAACTCTTGAGCTACCTTGCGGAACGGATTAAGGATACAATCGCACAAAAGAGCGCAGCGAATGGGCCTCCCTTCTGATAAGTTTTGCTCAACTCCCCGGCCTCAGGATTAGCCCTGGGCCCGGGTGTCATCCCACAGCAGGATGGGTAACCACCTTCTGTAGGTCCTTCAAGATAGCCTTCGCGGCATTATGCCCCGGTGCACCGGTAATGTCCCCACCGGGATGTGTGCCCGATCCACACAGGTACAGCCTCTCTATGGGAGAGCGATAGGGCATGCGGCGGGAGAATATCTGTTGCGATGTAATGTCTATATGCCTAATGTTCCCATCGGTCATCCCCTCCCGTGTCTCTATGTCCTTAGGGGTTTGCACCGTCCAGTCGATGAGGCTCTCCCTAAAGTTGGGGGCGTACTCCGTCAGGGTATCTATGATCTGTTCTCCCACCTTCGGTCCTATGTTGTCCCAGGAGCCCT
>JAZGDP010000091.1:0-3683 GCA_036477885.1 Dehalococcoidia bacterium | reverse complement strand
TGCGGGGTCATCCCTCATATCCCCCCACATGACATGAACCACCCCATTGGGGTCTACATCTATGGCAGGGAAGAACTGGAGAGCAGCCCCCTCATCGCCATTGATACGCAGTGGTCGGCTCCAGTTTTCGCCTCGGTCCAGAGAACTGATAAAGAAAATGTCTGCATCATCCCTGGGGTTATCCGAGGGACGAGCGGCATATACGATGTAAATCTCTTCTTCGGGGCCAATAGCTATCTGGGGGAAGGCGCTGCCCCAGAAGCGAAAGAAGCTGCTTCGAGGTCTGAACCCGACTTCGTTGAAGACCGACGCTCTAATCGGTTGAGTGAAGCTTTCCCCGCCGTCTTCGGAGCGGGCCACATAGATCTCGCCAAGGCCCTCCTGGGAATCATCATCGGTAGTGTCCAGCCAGGCCACATAAACGGTCCCATCGGGAGCCACTACTGGCTGAGAGCCCTGGACTACTCGTTTAACGCCTGTGCCCACATCATAGCCAGCCGGCTGGTCGCCGCTGCCGAAGGTCCTGCGCACCGTCGGACTTATATCTAGTGGTTGACTCCAGGTGTCACCACCGTCCTCGGACCTAACCAGGCGGATGGTGGTGTTCATCACCGGCACCCCAAGGAAAGGCAGCTCACCGACCCATCCGATCTCATAGGCGATCTGAAAATCCGTATACGTAACGTAGATGACATCCTTTTGTGAGTCCTCTGGGTGAGGGCCAATGGCCATCCAGGGTTTGTCGAAGAAAGAGGTAATGATGGTTCCTCGAGTTCTACCCAATTCATCGGTGCTCAGGTTTTGGGTCTCCAGCCTGCTGCGAGATGAGTCTACCGTCTGGGGCCAGGTGAAGCCCCCATCCTCGGAGCGGCTTACCGAGATGCTGGATACTAGGGTGCTGCCCACCAGAGGTCCAACGGAGAACTCCTCCACCCCAATAGAGATGCTGGCGTAATGGATGTTACCTTTTCGGTCAAATCCTACTACAGGGTCACCTCCGGAGCCCAGGTCATCGACCAGGAAAGGCACCTGGAAGGGTCCTTCCCAGGTCTCTCCACCATCTATACTCACATATGTGGATACAGCGGGAAAGCCGAAATCTATGACCCCTAGCACCAGATGGTCTGGATTATCGGGGTCCACCGCTAGGTGAGGCTCCGTCTGAAAGGGGAATTGGCTGAAGTCTCGAGTTACCAGGATGTTTCTGCTGAAGGCCGGGGCGGGGTCTCTAAAAGGTACCAGTCCCACCGGGCCACCTGCTTGCTGCACAGGGGCGCCCAATGCCCCTCCTAAAGGAGAGGGGGCTATGAAGACCTCCTTCAGGCCACGGATCTTTAGCCCGGTGTTGGGTATCCCCTCAAAAAGTATTGTGTCTATTCCCGCTACCATAAGCCAGGATCGGCCTGAGAGGAAGTTCTGCGCAGGTGCCAGAAGATTCACCACGTCTAGACTCAATTCTGGCCCTTCTGGATCGGTATCTAGATCGCCCGCACCTTCAGCCAATGCTGTGCCAGCCGTGACTAGAAGAAAACACACGCTTAGGAACGCTATAAAAATCATCTTCTTCATGTTCATCTAATTACTCCTATAAGTGGGGCCTTGAGTCCCTTAACTGGCAAAAAAGGGCTTATAACTGCCCTCCTTCGCTCGCACCTACATTGGAACTACCATTTTACACGCAACTACCCCTAATTACAATCATATTCTCCCTCCCAGCCTAATGTTCACGGGGGTTACTTTACAGCTTTTAATATTGTAAAATGATACTATCTGTTTATTAGGGGCTACACTTTTTAATACGAAAAAAGTGAACCGAAGGATTTATTAGATGTTTAAAAGAGGCAAAAAGATTCACTTCCTAATGGCAGCGCCATTGATAGGGCTGCTGGTTCTAGGAGCGTGCGTCAGACCCACCACCACCACAACCCCCGAGCCCCTGCCCACGCCCACCCCATCCCTCGGCCCAGCCCCAGCTTTGACTGCCACGCCGACTCCCACAGCAACCCCTACTCCCACACCTACACCAATCTCTGCCGCGCAGCCCACCCCTGAAGCCACTCCTATAGTAGAGCCTACCCCAACTTCCGCCCCGGCGGCAGATGCCGAGGCTTTTACCCTCTACGAAAACGACATCTTCGGAATGTCCATTAGCTACCCCAGCGACTGGCTGGCGCAGGAAGGGTTGAACCCCGCCATCGACCCCCTTCTGATAGCCGAGGGCGAGGCGGGGCTTCCCCGTTTGCTGTTATATCTCTTCTATCTGGCAGAGCCTAGCACCCCAGAGGAATATGCGCCCTTTTATCAGGAGGACCGCCAACTGGATCTGCCCAATATGGAGGTGGTATCCGAGGTAAATACCCTAACCGCCGATGGCACTCCCGCCTACGATATGGTCATCGACTTTACCGATCTATCGGGGGAGGTGCCACGTCGGGCTAGAGTCACTCTGGTTACACGGGGCACCCAGGTGTTTGAAATCTTTGCCTTTACCCTTCTCATAGACTTCGACAGGCAAGCAGAGGTGATAGATGAGATCCTCCAAAGCTTCTCCCTCCGCGAGCCAACCCCCTTCGGCATCCCCAGAGAGGAGGCCTTAACCCTTTTTGATGCCGCCCCCTCAACCCTGGACCCTCATAAGGTCGCCACCACCACCGACTCCCAATATGTCTTACAGATATTCAGTGGTCTGGTCACCCTGGACCAGGAGCTTAACGTAATCCCCGACCTGGCCGCGAGTTGGGATATACTGGACGGCGGCAAGACCTATGTCTTTCACTTGCGTGATGATGCCCAGTTCCACGATGGAAAACCGGTGACCGCCAGCGATTTCAAGTACTCTTTCGAGCGAGCTACCGACCCTGCTCTGGGCTCCAAGACGGCGAGCATCTATCTGGATGACATAATAGGATTCCAAGAGAAGATAAGGGGCGAAGCGCAAGAGTTCGTGGGAGTGGAGACGATAGACGATCTTACCCTACGCATCCGTATAGATGCCTCCAAGCCCTATTTTCTGTCCAAGCTAACCTATCCCACGGCCTTCGTGGTAGATCAACAGAACGTAGAGGCCGGCGACAGCAACTGGTTCCTGGATCCCAATGGCACTGGCCCCTTCAAGCTAAAGGGCTGGAAGTCGGACCGGATCCTGGCTCTGGAGAGAAATGTGAGCTACTATCGTGGCCAGGCCCAGGTGCCTTATATAGTGTTTCGCCTCTTTGGGGGGATCGGTGTGGCCATGTATGAGACCGATGAGATAGATGTAGCCTATGTGGGGCTGGGGGATCTGGAGCGGGCTCTGGATCCCGCCGAGCCTCTGAATCAGGAGCTCCATATCTCTACAGAGTTGACACTGTTCTACCTGGGCTTTGACAGCACCCGTCCTCCCTTTGATGACCCTAAGGTCCGTAAGGCCTTCGCCCTGGCCCTGGACCGTGATAGGCTGGTCCAAGAGATATTAGAAGGCGCCGTAGAGAAGGCCAAAGGCTTCCTTCCCCCCGGCATCCCCGGATACAACCCCGATCTGGCAGGGATACCCTTTAACCCCGAGCAGGCCAGGGCGCTGCTGGCGGAAACTACCTATGGTAGCGGCGATGGATTACCTCCCCTGGAATACACCACCTTTCGGTCTATATTCGATGCCGTCCTAATAGCTATTCTGGAGATGTGGCAGGAGAACCTGGGGGTGG
>JAZGDP010000090.1:0-3538 GCA_036477885.1 Dehalococcoidia bacterium | reverse complement strand
AGTAGGCAGCGAAACAATGCAGCTTTGCGAAGTTGTCCAATCCACCTTACCTAGTCCAGCACCGGATGAATTAAGGTATATTCGCCATGGATGGCTGAGCTCCGCTTGACGCCTTAGAAACACTTTGCTACACTCAACCACGCTCTATATGGCACTGTGGAAGCCACAGAGCAGTTTAGCGTGATGGTGTTTTCATAGGGAGGCCACTGTAGATGTCATGGATGGAGTATCGAGGCACAAAAGCTACTCAGGCTTCGTCTCTCCCAAACAGAGCCCTCTACCAGGATATACTACCTGATGACAGCCTAAAGCCATAGGAACAAAAGGCTGACCCCAATGGAAAAGACGCCCCCACGCTATTTCCATCTTAGTAAATGACATGGAGAAGGGAGGATGCAATGGCCATTGTAAGAACGGTTCTAGGTGACATATCTCCTGAGGAATTGGGTGTAGTTCTGCCCCACGAGCACACCATCTTCTCATGGTCGGGCGCCGAGGCTGACTATGAGAGCAGTTACGATAGAGAAAAGGTGCTGCACGAGCTTTCCCAGGAGCTGAAAATGCTCAAGGAGTCCCACGGAGTCTCGGGGTTGGTGGATGTAACCACCACGGATGCAGGGCGAGACGTAGAGTTCATGGCTGAAGTATCTCGTCGCAGCGGCGTCCACATCATAGCGGCTACCGGACTCTACACCGAGAGCATGGGTATCCCTTATTACTGGCGTCTGCGCCCAACCGAGGCCCTGGAGAGGCATTTCACTCGGGAGCTGACCGAAGGGGTAGTCAGTACAAACATCAAATGTGGCGTCATCAAGATAGCCTCGGGACCTTTACTAGGGACTCCCCGTCCGGAGGATAGCGCCGAATCGGATCCGGTGGGAATAGGTATTACTGCCCTCGAAGAGCGAGTGTTCAGGGCAGCGGCACGAGTCCAGAAAAGATTAGGGGTGGCCATCACTACCCACACTGATCCTTACGATTGGGCCCATACCAACATAGGAGCGAGACAGCTGGATATCCTGGAGGAGGAAGGAGCCGACCTGTCCCGCTGTATCATTGGCCATGCCGATGGCAGCAGTAACATAGGTTATTTAGCCGAGATAATAGAGCGGGGAGCTAGCTAGGGAATAGATACAATAGGCTATCCGCCATCGTCATTGGGATTTCCCAGTGATGACGTTCGATTAGGGTTGGTCACGGCCCTGGTAGCGATGGGCTACGCCAGCAACGTTTTATTATCTTATGATCGCACCTTCTTCCAGAGGAGGCCCCCCATCACCGAGGCGGAGCCCTTTTCCTACAATAGCGTGGCACCGGGGATGCTATTCGAGGAGTTTATCCCTCGACTGCTAAAAGGCGGCGTAAGTAAAGAGGCCGTTCACCAGATGACGGTAGAGAATCCCCAGAGAATCTTCGCGTCGTCAATAGGGAAGCTCTCTCCGTGACCAAAGGGAAGGTGAGCTAAAAATCCTTAATGTTGTCCTGTATGGCCCACCCATCATAGCTTTTCCAATGTAACAGCGGTGGGTGAGAAGGTAGCATTATAGACCCACAATACCGCCTTTATCGTCCAAGTCCAATGACCGGGGCGTCCCTGGGAGTCCAGGCATGGTCATGATGGCTCCTGCAATAGGGTAGATGAATCCTGCGCCTATGGATGCACGGACATCCGACACCTGGAAGGTATAACCCGATGGTTTACCCTTGAGGCTGGGGATGTGGGACAGCGATAGGTGGGTCTTGGCCATGCAAACAGGCAGGTTGTTCCAGCCGAGCTCCTGGTAGGTTCTTAACCGTTGTATGGCGGTGGAGCTCCATTGCACATCATCGGCTGCATAGACCTTTCGAGCAAGGGTCAGGACCTTCTCTTGTATAGTTGCCTCTTGAGGATAGAGATACGATACCTGGGGGTCATCGTCGTCGGTGGCGCCGAGCACCGCTTCGGCAAGCTCGACAGTTCCCGCCCCGCCGTCGGTGAACCCGCGGCTCTCCACCGCAGCGTAGGCGCCAGCAACCTTGGCGCCCTCCTTCACCACGGCAATCTCTTCGGATGTGTCTGATGGAAATCGATTTATAGCTACAACCACAGGTAGGCCAAAGGAACGTATGACGCCCACTAGATGCTGCAAATTGGGCATGCCCTTCTGAACTGCATCGGCGTTAGAGGCATCCAGCTCTCGGACATCCACTCCACCGTGCAATTTTAATGCCCTTAATGAGGCTACCAGCACCGCTGCGCTGGGTTCCAGGCTACTGAAGCGGGCCTTTATGTGCATGAACTTCTCGAACCCTAGGTCGGCGCCGAATCCCGCCTCGGTGATCACAAATTCGGCATAACCCAGACCCAGGCGGTCCGCTACGACAGAGCTACAGCCGTGGGCTATATTGCCGAAAGGGCCCGTGTGGACGATGACCGGCTGGCCCTCCGTGGTCTGTACCAGGTTGGGCTGGATGGCATAGCGCAGTAGTGACATCATGGACCCAACGGCACCCACGTCCCCGGCTGTCACCGGTTTTCCGTCCCGGGTAAATCCAACTACTATCTTGCCCAGCCTCTCCCTCAGATCCGCCAGGTCGGATGCCAGCGCCAGCACAGCCATGATTTCCGAGGCGGTGACGATATCAAAGCCCGTCTCGCGCAAGGGGGCATTGGCCGACCCGCCCATGCCCGTAACAATGGTGCGTAGCGCCCTATCCTCCACATCGCTAACCCGGCGCCACGTGATGCCCATGGGGTCCAGGCCGGAGATCTGGCCTCGCTGAGCTGCGTTGTCTGTCAGGGCTGCCAGCAGATTGTGCGCCGAGCCTACGGCATGGGCATCGCCGGTGAAGTGAATATTTATTTCGTCTTCGGGCAATACCCGGGACTCGCCCCCACCTGTGCCTCCCCCCTTGATGCCAAAGATGGGCCCCAGGGAAGGCTCTCGTAAGGTGGCAACCACCCGCTTACCCAATTTGCCGAGGCCTTGCGTCAGGGCTAGGGTCATCGTGGTCTTGCCCTCGCCTGCTGGGGTGGGGGTGATGCCCGTTACCACTACTAGCTTTCCCCGGTGACCATCGTGGCGGATCGCTTCCAGCAAGATCTTGGCCTTGTAATGCCCATAAGGAACGAGCACCTTGGAGTCGAGGCCCAGCGTCTCTGCGATCTCTGCTATAGGTCGCATCGAACCTCCTTCAGAGTGGTTAGTCCATATAGATGTGAGCCTTCTTTGTACATGCGATATGTGATTGTTACTGTATACACGTCCACACATGTTACACCATGAGAGAGAAAAGAGGAACCCCGTCCTCGCTAGCCTGACGCGATGCGTTTTGGCAGGCACTTGACAGGGCGGTCCTCCACAGGTAGAATACTTATGATTATTCAGATTATTCAGAATATTCTACTAGAAGGGTAACGAGAATGGTTAAGGAATCCAAGAAGCCACCTGATGGGTCTCAGGCAAGTGCAGATGCGGCGTACTGTAGAGTAGAAGCGGTGGTAAGTGTAGATGACAGGGGGCAAATTGTGCTTCCCAAGGAGATCAGGGAGAGGGCA
>JAZGDP010000009.1:0-9108 GCA_036477885.1 Dehalococcoidia bacterium | reverse complement strand
GGGTGGAATCCAGAGGGAGGATGTCTTTTCGAGGATATCCTCCCTCGTTCTTTATAAGCAGGGGCGAGGTGTGCTAAAATGCGATATATTTCCCAAGAGATAGAGCTTTGACATGAAGAGTAGAGAGGAATCGTTAGCGCTCCTTAAAGAATACACCAAGAGCGAAAGCCTCATTAAGCATGCTCTGGGGGTGGAAGCGGTGATGAGGGCCTACGCTCGGAAGTACGGAGAGGATGAGGAGATATGGGCCACGGTGGGCCTCCTTCATGACTTCGACTACGAGGTTCACCCCACCGCCGATAAACATCCCGTGGAGGGCTCCAAGGTCCTTCGGGAGCGGGGTTATCCCGAGGATATCATCTATGCAATCCTCTGCCATGCCGATTATTTGGATCTGGAGCGAAAAAGCCTTATGGACAAGGCCATCTTTGCCGTGGACGAGCTAGTGGGGTTGGTTACCGCCGTGGCTTTGGTGCGTCCCAATAAAAGCGTAATAGAGGTGGAGGTGAAGTCGGTGCGAAAGAAGATGAAGGATAAGGCCTTTGCTCGGGGGGTGATTCGCGAGGATATAATCAATGGCACGGCACAGTTGGGGGTGGATATGGATGAGCACATCGCTCTCGTCATCCAGGCCATGCAAGGGGTGGCCGAGGAGTTGGGGTTAAAGGGGACCTATGACTCAGGATAAGATATGCCTGGAAGGAATGATTTTTTATGGCTTCCACGGCGTTTACCCCGAGGAGAAGAGCAGGGGGCAGCGCTTCATAGTAGACCTGGAGCTGATCACCGACTTAAGCCAGCCCGGCCAGTCCGATGCGCTGGAGGACACAGTGAATTATGGGGAGGTTTACTCCTTGGTCAGGGAGGTGATGGAGGGTCGCAGCCATAACTTGATGGAGAGCCTGGCTCACCTGATAGCAGCCCGGGTTCTGGAGCGTTACAATGTGGAGGAGGTCAAGGTTACGGTGCATAAGCCCGATAGTCCGATAAAAGGAGCGGTTCTGGCGGCGGCTAGGGTGGAGGTAACAAGGAGGAAAGATCAAGCTTGACCACCGATGTTATACATAACACCACTAGTGTAGACGCTAAGGCTCTCAGGTTTCAGAGGCTGGCTCAAAAGGTACAGGATTGTCGCCTTTGTCCTCGCATGGAGGGTAGAAGGCGAGTTTTGGGGCCTCTCAATGGCAGTCTTTCGGCCTCGGTGGTATTCGTGGCCGAGGCTCCGGGCAGACTGGGGGCCGATAGGGATGGCATTCCCCTCTGGGGAGACCAATCGGGGCGCAACTTTAACGCTCTTATAAAGGGCATCGGATGGGATCGCTCCTCTCTATTTATTACCAACGCCGTGCTTTGCAACCCCAGGGACGGAAAAGACAGGAACTTGTCTCCCGCATCCCAGGAGGTGAGAAACTGCTCCCAACACCTTCGGGAGCTGTTAGATGTAATCCAGCCTGAGTATGTGGTTACTCTGGGTAAGAAGACTCTGAATGCCCTGAGCTACATAGAGCCTCACAACATTGAGCTACGTCGAGACGTGGCCAACCCATCGCCCTGGAGGGACATTCAAGTGGTTCCCCTTTACCATCCCGCTCCCAGGGCATTGATACATCGCTCCATGGAGGGGCAGCGAGCGGACTACAGAAAGCTGGATCACCTCTTGCACGGCGATGGTGCGGGCGAGGCAAGAGACAAAGCCATGCAACAGATGAGCCTGAGGAGGTAAGTACGTTGGCCGATAAAGGGATATCCTTCGAGGGTCAGTGGGCCCTCATATTAGGGGCCTCCAGCGGGTTTGGGGGTGCCACCGCTCTGGAGCTGGCAGGCATAGGGATGAACATCTTCGGGGTGCATCTGGATACCAGAGCAACCCTGCCCAACGCCCAAAAGATAGCGGCCCAGATAGAGGAGATGGGTAGGGAGGCACTATTTTTCAACGCTAATGCCGCCAACGCCGAGAAGCGAAGGGAGACCCTGGAGAGGATGCAGGAGAGGCTGCAGAAAGGCGGCAGCACCGTAGCCGTCCTGCTTCATTCCTTGGCCTTTGGAACATTGAAACCCTATGTAGGGCCGTCCCCAGAAGAGTCCATCACTCAGGCCCAGTTGGAGATGACATTGGACGTGATGGCCAACAGCTTAGTCTACTGGGTTCAGGGCCTGGTAGGGCGAGGGATGATGGTCAGGGGTGGCAGGGTGTTTGCAATGACCAGCGCCGGCGATCAGAGGGTGATTCCCACTTACGGAGCGGTTTCGGCGGCCAAGGCTGCTCTAGAGTCCCACATTCGTCAATTGGCAACGGAGCTGGGGCCTCAAGGCATTACCGTCAATGCCATAAAGGCGGGGATCACCGATACGCCGGCCCTGCGCAGGATCCCCGGCCACGAGCGCCTTCTGGAGGAGGCCAAAAGAAGAAACCCCAGCGGCCGAATAACCACCCCTGAGGATATATCCGGGGCGATAGCCGCCCTGTGCACCGCCCAGACCCAGTGGCTCACGGGAGGGGTGATCTCGGTAGATGGGGGGGAGGACATAGTCGTTTAGGGAGGTATGCTATGTATTCGCTTCTCAAAATAGGAGAGAAGGCCCCTGACTTTACCTTAACTAGCGCCGACGGCTCCCAGGTCAGTTTGAGTCAGTTCAGGGGAGACAAGAACGTGGTAATGGTCTTCTACGTCAAAGATAGCACCTCTGGCTGAACGCGTCAGCTCAGCGCTCTTCAGGATGATAGAGCCGAATTTTCAAAGCTGGACGCCGTGACCCTGGGGATCAACCCTGGGGGTGCTGCCTCCCACAAGAAGTTCGCCGAGAGATACGGTTACTCCTTTCCTCTTCTAGTGGACGAAGGGTCAGAGACGGCTCGGAGCTACGGGGCAGTCAAAGAGGATGGGGCAAAGATACAGCGCACCGTGTTCATAGTGGATAAAGAAGGTGTTGTGCGCTACGCTCAGCGGGGCATGCCCCCAGACAGCGAGCTTCTAGGTGCCATCCGCTCCTTTACCGCCTCCTAGTGCCTAGTTACAAAACCCTTTTTATTCCCTTCACCTATCCAAGAAAATCCCAGGGTGCTACTTCTGCTGGTAGGGACAGCGCTCCGGGGAGGGCGGGGGGGGGACCTAAACGTAACCTTTGCTGGCAGAAAGCCTTGGCACGAGGGTTAAGAGGCTTCTGTGACTAAACCACCAGCGAAAGATAGGGCTACTCAGGGCACCACATCCCACCCCAGGTGAGGGTATTTGGCGGCCGCCAGTTGTAAATGCCTCTCGGATAAAAGGGGAACTTTCAGTGCCTTCTTGTTGGTCATTAGCTCAGCCTTCCTAGGGCTGTTGGGACTGAGGCCGTATAGTTGAGGCTCTTCCAGGGCCTTCTGCTGTATTAGCACTTTTAGGCTTCCCAGACCCTGGGGGTCCAAGAGGCTCTGCATTCCCATACGGTTGGCGTAGTATTCCGACTGACGCATATCTCTTAATTGAAGGGCGTCGATGAAGGCATGAAGCCCCAGATTGGTGAGGAATTCTCGCTGGGTAATCAAGCCACAGGGCCTAAGGCCCACCTCTTCCCCCAACCGGATGAGGGTGGAGAAATCCACATGGGCCGTCATATCCTGGCGGCCGATGCGTTTAAAGGGCTGCCGGTTGGCGGTGTGCTTAAAGTAACATCTAAAGGTGCCCTGAGCCCGCTCAGGGGCGTATAACTCCTGAGCCAGATATCCGTAGTCGATGGTGATGACAAACCCCTTGGTCAGGGCCTCACCCACATCCTCTACCCAGGGTCGAAGCCGAAGATTCACCTCCCCCTGTTGCCCCTCCGATAAAGAGACCCCTGTTTCCCCTAATTGTTGCTGAATTAAGGGTGAGGAGAGTTCGTCTACAACCTCTCCCAGCTCTTCATTGTGCAAGCCTATGTAGATCTCCTTGAGCCTTCCCTCTTGCTGAATCACTCTGTGGACGGGGAATGCATCCAACAACTCATTGGACAGGATGCAGCCCTCTATCTGGTGCAGCGGCAGACCCGCGGCCCTAATGACCTGTTCGTCCGACGCTTTCGAGGGAATAGCTTTTTCAACCCTGATGTAAAAAAGGGAATCTGAAAAAGGGGAGTCAAGCTCTTCAGCGTAGGAAAGGATATCCTGGCCCAGCCCTCCCTTGCCCGAGCCCACCTCTACCACCACAAACCTCGCTGGCGAGCCCATGACCCGCCACATCTGCTCCAGCTGCAGGGCCAGCAGGGCTCCGAAGACGGGATGGGCGGTGGGGCTGGTATAATAATCGCCCTCTCCCTCTTGAAGGGAGGTATAATATCCGCCCGGCTCGGAATACAGGGCCATCTCCATAAACCGAGCGAAGGTTATAGGCCCATCCCTTTTTATTAGCTCTTTGATTCTCCCCTCAACGCTATTCAATGCCATGTAGTACCCTTTTCCAACGCTATACTGCCCTCCCATTATACTTCAGTGACCATTCCGGTTAGGGCTCGCCTTCAAGCCCTGGATAGATAGCATAGCTTTTTAAACCTAGTGCTTGGCACAGAAATCCATTTGGTGGTATATTAATGCCAGGGGGAGATAGCTGGAAGGGCACCTTGCGGTGTCCTTTTATAGACTGAGAACCTATGGTAAAGGACGTATTTGGCAGACCCATTAAAGACCTTCGCATTTCAGTTACCGATCGCTGTAACTTTCGCTGTGCTTACTGTATGCCCGCCGAGATATTCGGCGAGAAGTATGAGTTTCTTCCTCGGGCAGAGATACTGACCTTCGAGGAGATAAGTCGCCTGGCCAGGGTGTTCGTTAAGCTAGGGGTATCTAAGATAAGGCTAACGGGGGGAGAGCCTCTCCTTAGGAGGGACCTGGAGAAGCTGGTCGCCCTCCTTAGCGAGATCGATGGCATAAAAGACCTGACCCTCACCACCAATGGGTATCTGTTAGCTCAACAGGCCCAATGCCTTAAGGATGCGGGGTTACACCGGGTGAGCGTAAGCTTGGACACCCTGGACGATTCCATATTCCGCAGGATGAACGGTAGAAATTTCGGCACCCAGCGAGTGTTGGAGGGCATTGAGAAGGCCGATAAGGTAGGGCTCCGCCCGATAAAGATTAATTCCGTGGTGGAAAAGGGTGTGAACGACCATACAGTGGTGGACCTGGCCCGATATTTCAAGGGAACTGGACATATAGCTAGGTTCATCGAGTTCATGGATGTGGGTAACATCAACGGGTGGAGATTGGATAAGGTGGTTTCCGCCGAAGAGATCTTCCAGCGCATCAACGCAGAGATACCCATAGAGCCCATAGAGCCTAATTACCCGGGGGAGGTGGCGGAGCGGTACAGGTATTTAGACGGTAGCGGTGAGATAGGCATTATTGCATCGGTTACCAAACCCTTTTGCGGCAACTGCGCCAGGGCAAGACTTTCTCCCGATGGTAAAATCTATACATGTCTGTTTGCTACTCAAGGTACAGATGTTAGAGGGCCTCTTAGGGCCGGAGCCACCGATGATGAAATCGAAAATCTCATAGGCAATCTATGGAGCGTTCGAACCGATAGGTATTCCGAAGAGAGGGCTTCCCTAACGGGCGAGAGGGAGGGGAAAATAGAGATGTACCAGATAGGTGGATAGCTTAGTCTGAGGCGGCCCTCGGGTGCCACACAGGTAGAGGCTATAAAGATGAACTATTGGATGCTGGTTAGCTCTGGGGAGAACTTCGAGATATCTCGTTCCCTGAACTTTACCCTTCAAGGCATTAAGAGTAGGCATCGTAAAAAGGCGGAGAGAATGGAGCCCGGAGACCGTATCCTTTACTATTTAACGGGACTGCAGTGCTTTGCCGGCACCGCCACCATTCAGTCGCCTTACTTCGAGGACAACAGCCCCATCTGGGAATCCAAGAAAAAGGGAGAGGACTACCCCTTTAGAGTAAAGATAAAGCCAGATGTTATTCTGGAGAAGGATGAGTTTATTGAGGCGGCTCAGATAGCTCCTCATATGGAATACGTAAAGAAGTGGCCCCCGGAGCACTGGCACCTCGCCTTTCAAGGCAATGTACACCTCCTACCCGAGAAGGATTTTAACCTCGTTGAGCAACATATGAAAAAAGCGGCATCCTCCAGGGCGGCAGCCTCTTAGTCCCAACTATTTTTCGGAAGGCGTTGTGAGCATTAGTGGTCGAGACCTCCCCCTTTTCCCGTTAAATGTTGTATTGTTTCCCAAGGTAATTTTACCTATCCACGTCTTCGAGGAGCGGTACAAGCTCATGATTAAGGCCTGCCTCGAGGGGGATAAGAAGTTCGGAGTCGTTCTCATCAAATCTGGGAGCGAGGTGGGGGAACCGGCCATGCCCCATAGCGTAGGCACTATTGCGGAGATTGTAGACGTTGTTTATCTAGAGGGGGGACGGATGAATATCACCACCCTGGGCAGGGAGCCTTTTCGTATATTGGAGATAACACAGCAGAAGCCCTACATCAACGGTCGGGTGGAGCTGTTACAGGAGGATTCTAGAGTGACTCCCGAGGTGATGGCGCAGGCTGATAAGGTCAGAAGATACTTCCAGAATTACATTCTCTTATTAGCCTCCTTGGTGGAAGTGGACGTCAAAGATATATCCTTAGAGGTGGAACCCGTTGAGCTCTCTTACCTGGTAGGTGGGGCCTTAAGGGTGGGCTCCTGGGAGAAGCAAGCCCTTCTGGAGATGTCTTCACTGGAGGAGCGTCTGCAGGAGGAGATTCGCATTATGAAGCATGAGAATATAATCCTGAAGATGTTCTCTGATCGAAAGACCAAGGGACAGGCCTCCGACGAGGCCGGTGAGGAGCCCTCGGGCTAATTTATTCTTGGCCACGGGTTTTTTCTAAACGCTACGGAAGGGCTGGGCTGAGATATGGAAAGGCGGCTTTTTACGGCGGAAGAGGCGGATGAGCTTCTTCCATGGCTAAGGGGCGTTCTCCAGAAGATAGGGGAGTGTCGTAACCAGATAAACTCTAAACTGGAGGAGATAAAACCCTTATCTCAGAAGAGCAAAAGCAACGGCGGCGGTCGCCTGGGGGAGGAGCTAAAGCTAAAACAGGAGGAGATCAGCGAGCTTTCCGAGGCTGCCAACAAGCTGAACGAGGAGATTCAGCAAAAGGGCTGTATCCTTAAAGACTTGGATAACGGGCTGGTGGACTTTCCCTCCATGCGGGGAGGGAGGGAAGTATATCTGTGCTGGTGTCTGGGGGAGGAGCGGGTGAGTTATTGGCACGAGCTGGATACAGGCTTTGCTGGTCGCCAGCCTTTGTAATAAATACTAAGGGCCAGCTAAAACGGCTCTAATCTTCTCCAGCTCTTCGCTGGTGAGGGGCTCTTCATCGGAGGCCTTCAAGTTATCCTCCACCTGCTCTTCGGTTTTGGCACCCGGTATTACCACCGAGACGGCATCGTTGCCCAGAACAAACCCCAAGGCTGCTTGGGCCATAGTACGCCGCCCCTCTCGCTCTAAAAAGCGTAGGGCATTGGTGTATTTGACCAGGGCGCTTCTGTACTGGGGAGGAAAGTTGGTTCGGATATCCCCTGTAACAAAGGTGGAATCCTCCTTATATTTTCCCGAAAGAAAGCCGTTGCCCAAAGGTTCCCTGGCGATGATAGCGATATCGTGCTCTTTAGCTATAGGGAACAGCTCCCCGGCGGGGGCTTGAGAGAAGATGTTGTAGACCACCTGGAGGGCATCGGGCTTGTCGGTCTTTATAGCGGCTATCCCCTCCTCGGGCTTGAAGATGGAGACCCCGTAAAACCTTATCTTGCCCTCCTGTTTAAGGTCGTCCATGACGTTGAACACCTCGCCATCGATTATCATCTCCAGAGTGGGGTTGTGAAGCTGATAGAGGTCTATGTAGTCCCTCTTGAGTCGAAGTAGGCTCTGGTCTACGGCGTATCTTATGTATTTGGTGCTGAAGTCCATCACGGTAGATCCGCTGTAAAAGTTGCCTCCCACCTTCGTGGCGATGAATACCTCCTCCCCCACCCCATTTAAGGCCTCTCCTAAGAGCTCCTCGCTGTGGCCGTAGCCATACACGTCTGCTGTATCTATAAAATTACATCCCAGGCCCGCCGCTTTTAGGAGGGCCTTCTTGGATTCCTCATCATCTGTGGGTCCGTAGCTGTTTCCATAGGCGTTGCCTCCTATGGCCCATGCCCCAAATCCCACTTCCGAGACCTTTAAACCGGTGCGCCCCAAAACCCTGTATTTCATGGCCCCCCCTTTAGACCCAATGGGGATCAAAGCATTCCTTAATGGGCTATTTGGGAATATTATAACCTTTCTTGGCGCGACCTCCTACTAACCTTTAACGCTGATAAGGTTTTACTGCCCAGCACTTGGCATCGCTTGGTCGGCACGACTTTTTCTTAAGAAGCGTTACGGCTCCTGTTTTCCTAAGAAGGGATAAGGGGTGGGCTTCGTCGTGAGCAGTTCGTCCTGAGGAGTTCGTCTGAGGTTCACTCGAAGAGCGAGCGGGGCGGTGCTCTCGCCTCCTCAACCTCTACACGTCACCCTGAGCGGAGCGAAGGGTCTCCGGCATGAGATTCTTCGCCCGCCGCAGGCGGGCTCAGAATGACACCACAGGTATTGCTTGCCTCTAGGTTAGACACGCTCAGCATGGCGCCTATTTTCTGAGCAGCTCACGACGAAATCCACCCTTGTGGCCCCTGCCCCGATAAACCAAAGCGCTGATAACTTCCTTTGGGCAAACCCTCCCTAGGCCATCATCCAGGGTGATTCCCTAGACAAGGGTTCTGGGCTAAGGTTAGAATAACCCTTAAGCTATAGATTGTTCGCTGAACACGGGAGGCATTAAAGTAATGGTCTTTTCTGAGACAACTTTAAAGGATAGAGTGGCTATTATTACTGGGGGTGGTCGGGGGATAGGACGAGGGAGTGCCATAGAGTTCGCGAAGGTGGGCGCCCATCTGGTTCTCGCCGGCAGGACCCCAGAAAAACTGGAGGAGGTGGCTGGGGCGATACGCTCCCTGGGACGGCTAGCATTACCGATTGTCACTGATATACGTTACCCAGAGCAGGTTGACGAAATGGTGAAGCGAGCTCAAGAGGAATTCGGCAGGATAGATATTCTCGTAAAT
>JAZGDP010000089.1:0-4084 GCA_036477885.1 Dehalococcoidia bacterium | reverse complement strand
GACATCTGGACAGCCTGGGTTCCGTTTTTGGGGTTAGACTCCGGTTCCTAGATGCCCAAAATAGGAACGGGCCTCCGAAATTTCGGAGGCCCGTTTCCTTTATCTTCTAACCCTACATTGCTGGATTCAGAGCTTCCTGTCGCTTCTTGCTCCACGCCTGAGTGATGCGATCCATGATGACAGCCATAAATACGATGCTCAGGCCGGCTTCAAAGCCACGGCCCGTGTCCACCAGCGAGATGGATCTGAACACCTCTAGGCCCAACCCTGCGGCCCCAATCAGGGGAACGATTGCAACCATCGCTAAAGCCATCATAACGGCCTGGTTGATCCCCATCATTATGGAGGGCAGGGCCAGGGGCATCTGTACCTTTACCAGAGTCTGTAAAGATGTGGAGCCGTAGGACCTGGCAGCTTCGATGACCTCTGGCGAGACCTGACGAATTCCCAGATTAGTGAGCCTAATGGTGGGAGGAACGGCATATATCACGGTGGCTATGACGCCCGATACTACATTCCCCCCAAAGAACATAACGACAGGCACTAGATAGACGAAGGCAGGCATGGTCTGCATGGCATCGAGGATGGGGCGTAGCAAGCCTTCGAAGGTGTCGTTGCGGGATGCTAGAATCCCAAGAGGAATGCCTATAATGGCACACAGGAAAACCGAAACGAGAACCAAAGTTAGGGTATCCATTCCTACATTCCACAGGCCCACGGAGACTATGAACAGCAGGCCTATAACAGAGAGAGCCGCTACCCGCCGTCCTGCCACCGCCCAAGCTATGAGAGCTATGCTAGAGATGAACACCGGCAAGGGAAGCCACTCCAGGAAGCTGGATAATGGATCCAGCAGCCAGATAAACACCGTTGCGCGGATCCAGGTCGTAAAGGCGACAAAGGCACCATTGACCTTCAGCCAGTCCAGGGCGGAATCAATGGGGCCCCTAAGGGTGTACCTCCAAGAGGAGGGGAACTCGCTGAAGCTTACTATAAGGCCATCGACGATCAGAAGGATGAGAATGATGGCAACACCAGTCACCAGGAAGGAATGACGCTTAAAGAAGGAAGGAATCTCCTCAGTGGCCTCACTTTTGGTCGATACCTGGACAATGCGGCTAACGACAGTGGCAATGCCGGTGGCAACCAATTGGGATATGCCATAGAAGAAGTCGTAGATAGCGGACAGGCCACGTTCAAAGGCCCGGGCGAACTCAAAACGTTCCAGCCTATTGGGCAGCAATTTAAAATCCTGTTCCTGTTGCTGAGAGACCGTTTCGGCGTTTTGGCTGCTCATTGCATAGCCAATTCTGTCAAACATGACGGCCATGAAAACAATGGCTAAGCCCCCTTCAAAGCTCCAGCCCACGTTGATATGTCTAAGAGCCTGCCAGACCTCGTAACCCAGGCCCGCCGCTCCGATGAGGGCGGCTATTACTACTAGCCCCAGGGCCATCATGACGGTTTGATTGATCCCCATCATGATGGAGGGCGTGGCCAAGGGCAACTGCACCTTTACCAGGGTCTGCAGAGGTGTGGAGCCGAAGGACCTGGCAGCTTCCACGGCCTCTGGGGAGACCTGGCGTATGCCCAGGTTGGTAAGACGCACGGCGGGAGGCAAGGCGTAGATGACAGTGGCAGCAACGGCCGGGGGACCACCAATGCCAAAGAATAAGATGGCTGGGATTAGATAGACGAAGCCGGGCATGGTCTGCATGGCGTCTAGGACAGGGCGTATGATGGCTTCGATGGTATCGCTACGGGCAGCGATAATGCCCAGTGAGACGCCTATGATCACCGAGAAGAAGACGGAGACTCCCATAAGGGCCAAGGTTTTCATAGCGGAATCCCACATATCCACCACACCCCAGAATGTGACGGCGCCAACACAGAAGAGGGCAAGACGCAACCCGGCGAACTTCAAAGCCGGCAGAACTACGGCAAGGAGGACCACCGGCCAGGGAAGCCAAAATAGGAGCGTTTCTACCTTATCTAAGCTGAACTCGATACCGCCGGATATACCACGGGTAAGCCAGCGGAAATAGCTTCTAAGGAAGTCTTCAAAGCTGTTCACCCAGTCGCCAAAGGCAAATCCCTCAAACCAATTGGTAGTAAAAGCCTCTTTGCTCACGGTGAGATTTAAGATGTACGAGGCAAGGATGGCTATACCTACAGCTACTGCTACGATTACAGCTACTGCCAGAAAAGATAGGTTTCTCCGTCTCTCTTGAATGTAAGTACCGACGGAAGCCAGATCTCTCATTTTGCCTCCACCTATTTATCCTCGGACCGTTTACATTACGCCGGTTATGGTAAAGGAGTCAAAATTTTATACGTGCCCTATATCTATTATATTAGCTAACTGTATTAGGTATATTTAAATTGACGGTTAAGCGATGAATTTATTATGTAAATCTTAAACACCAACAATATCGCTGTCAAGTGAATACCAGCAAAGTTATAATATGCAAAACTATAGATGTAAGCTCAATAGTAGCTTCCCTTGTGCAATAACCAATCTCCCTTAGCCACAATTGCCCTAACATCTGCGCCAGGCGCAATGGCCACTGGGGCTAACCTATTGGAGTAGGGGCCGAATATCCCCATTGCCCAATAGTTAGCCTCAAAGGGCTTTTTAGATGATAGCCCCCTGCTCCTTAAGCTTTAGGATATCCTCCCAGGCATAGCCCAGCTCCAGCAGTGCCGCCTCCGTATCCTGGCCCAGCTCGGGTGCAGGCCCCTTTATCTGACTAGGAGTGCGCTGAAACTTCATCGGTGAGGCTACAACCTGAAAGCTTCCCTCGGTGTGGTGCTGGAGCGTAGCCATGTATTCGTTGGCGTGCACCTGCGGGTCTTGAATAACCTCGTCCAGGGTCTGTACAGGGGCCCAGATGCACCCCTCGGCGTCCAGACGCTGGCCCCATTCCGCTCGAGGTTTGGTGGCAAATCTCTCATCCAATACCTGAATCAATTCCTGATTGTTCTCCTGCCTTCGAGGGTGGCTCTCAAAGCGAGGGTCATGGATAAGCTCTTCAAGGCCCAAGGCACGGCAAAAACGGGGCCAGAACGGATCCGATTCTATCATCACCAGTTGGACCCATTTACCATCTCCAGCCTCATAGGGGTTGAAGAGGGGGTTCCGTACCTCTCGGCGGGATATGCGCTCTACCGCCGTGTGCGCCAGGAAGGCGGCTACTGCGTCCGTGGATAACACCCAAAGACCCGTGTGGAGGAGGGAGCAATCAATGCGTTGTCCTTTCCCTGATCGCTCCCGCTCATAGAGGGCGATGCCGAGGGCAGCGGCCATAGCGAGGGCAGTGGTGTGGTCGCCCATCCCTGGTCGACAATTGGTGGGTAGGGAGTTAGGCTCCCCAATGGTGCCCATGATACCGGAGCGCGCCCAGAAGGCTGCGTAGTCGAACCCGGGACGGTCCCGCTCTGGCCCTGACGACCCATAACCCGTCAAGGCCAAATAGATGATCCTGGGATTCAAGCCAGAGACATCTTCGTAGCGCAGGCGATAGCGTTCCTGACGTCGGGGAAGGAGGTTGGTCACCAGAATGTCGGATTGGGCCGCCAGCTTGTGGACTACTTCCTGTCCCAGGGGATGGTCCAGGTTCACAGCGACACTCTTGGTGCCCCGATTGTCCTGTTCAATGGCCAAATTGATTCCTTCTGTATAGGGTATGAGACCCTGAGGCGAGACTGTCACGCTACGCATCGGATCTCCTGTATCGGGGCGCTCTATCTTGATCACCTCGGCCCCCATTTCAGACAGGATGGCGCAGGTAGAGGGAGCAGCTACCCAGTTGGCCACCTCCAGCACTTTGACCCCTTCTAACGGTCCTGACATGTGTCACCTCCTAAGCGTTTTCATTGCAAGGATATCCCTAATATCTCTTATAGATGTTTTACCACTCAGCCGCTCTTTCTGGCCTTGTTGTCTGTTCTCTGGGGGGGTTGGCTAGGAGGATTAGCAGTCCGCTGAACACTAAGGCTCCAATAGAAAATAGAAAGGGTATGGTATAGCTGCCGGTGGCATCGAAGAGACTGGCCACTAGCAGAGGCGCTGCCCCGGTGGTAA
>JAZGDP010000088.1:0-7207 GCA_036477885.1 Dehalococcoidia bacterium | reverse complement strand
CATCGCCTGATCGACGGAGCGCCAGCGGCCAGCTTCCTACACCATTTAAAACAGCTTCTGGAGCTTCCCGACCGTCTTTTCCAGCGTCGAGGCTGATCAGCAACCCCAAGATTTTTCAGCCTGTGGGCGAATTGCATCTCAACAGCCTTCCTTGCCGCAGGTGCATAGGTGTGTCTTCCCACACCCCGCCCCTCAGACCTCCTTTGGTAGGGTATATTGCCTTTTAACTAATGGCTCTGGGGGTGGGAGGGAGGGAAAGAATAGGCTAAGGACTCTCAGGGGGATGGGAGGTAGGGACGCAAGGGACTGCGCTATAGCCGCCAGAAGAGGGAAGGGGAATACCACCCTGATCAAAGATAATATCAGCAGCCTTGAGAGGCCCAAAGGTTATCAGGGGTGGGGGGAGAATTTCTTCTGAGCCTCAATGAGGATATCTATCTCCTCCATTACGCATTGGGGGGTATCCAAAAAAGGGCAGTTGGATTCCAACCCAAATTCCTCGTTGGCCTCGCATATCCTTCGCCGTTCGACACATGTGATTAAAGCTATGGAATGGTCGAGGGCGTCCATGCTTTCTTTATCGGGGGTCATGCCCTCGGCCATCCAGCCCCGAAGCATTTTAAGATTGAAAACGTGTTTATTCATTTCCGGCTATGCCAGCTGAAGTAGGTGAAAGACTCTAGCCTTACTATACTTCAACTAAGAGTCTCCTGACAAGGTCATTGGAAAAAGATGCTGGCTAGCCATGGTGGCTAGCCAGCATTGGTGAAATATCTCATTCCTGCCTGCTAAAAGATGCCTACCCTTTCTCTGGCCAGCTCTAGCTGCCTCTTCCAATGGGAGAGCTTGCTGCCGTTGCCATTGGCTCTGCGATGAGCTATATCCAGGACGAAGTTTGCTGCCGTGCTGGCCGCCTCGTGAGGAACGTTTCTCATAGCCCTTCCCAGATTCTTGTCCTCCCTCACGATCTCTTTTACCTCGTCTATGGTAATATGGTTCTCATCCAGAATCCTTTGAAACTCCTCCCGAGCCTTCTGCTTCGCCTCATAGAGCTTCATCTGAACCCTGCTCTTGACGTTGACCTCTCCATCACCAGAGGTCTCAATGGGTATGTAGATGGCGTCTTTGAAGTCGGCCACCACCTTGCTTTGCACTCCATCGCTCTGGGTGCTGGGCATACATCCGAAGGGCTTAAGGGAGATCAACATGTGAGCCTGATGCTCCTGGGTGGTCATGATAGTCTTGGCAACTTCTAGATGCCCCTCCCCGCCCTTCAGGTGAGTGTTATAGTAGGCCTTGGCATACTCCCCCAGTTTGTTCTGCGATGGCAGGGGGTCAGTCTTAAAGCCCAGTGCGGCGCGGTATGTAGTGTAAAACAGCCGCACAAAGGCTTTAGCCACTCTTAGCTTGAGTACCGTCTTCTTCGCCTTGGGGTCCGTATCGATTTTTTCCTCGGCGGTGTGTTTTGCGCTGAAGATTATATACTCGATCCAGGTGCCAACGGGTTCCACCTTAACCTCGGCTCCTTCACTCTCCAGCCAGCGGAACATGTGATAGTTTCCGTCACCCTCGGTGGTTTGAGCCCAGAACTCCCCGGTGATCTTCACCTTGGGCTTCAGCCTGGTATAGTCCACTTCGATCTTGTCCAGCATCTTTCTTACTCGGCGAAGGGCCAAGACGGTGGGAACTCCACGGCGAAAGGCATCGGTGACAAGCTTCTTGGCCTCCTCCAAGACCCGGTCCGTTTCCCCTTTATTGACCTCGTAGGGCCGGATCTTATATCCCGCTTCGTTGATGAGGTCTCCCGCCACCATTCCTTTGAACATTTGTAAGAAGAACTTGGTATTTAGCTCCAGCCCGGGCCCATCTTTTCCTGTGGTTTGGCTTAGGCCGCCGTTTTGGTCCCATAGCAAAACCCTGAAATCCTTAAATTTGGCCTCCTTTAGCGCCTTCCTATATTCTGCTTCATACATGCCAAATCTACACGGGCCACAGGCACCCGCAGTGACAAATACGTACTTTTCCTCTATATTCTCGACCCCTTGATCCTTCAGCCGCTTCAGGTATTTCACCAGATTGCCCACGGTGTAATAGGTGGGGTTGCACTGGCCTCTATTGCCGTATTCCTTACCAAACGTCAGGGCATCGTTATCGGGGCACGGTATGTGCTCGATGTCATACCCTAGGGTTTCTACAGCGGCCGTCATGAGCTCTTCATGGGCCAGGCTGAGGCCACCCCAGAGGATGGTGGTGCGTTCCCTCTCCTCCTTAGTAAAGGGCCTCTCCACTGGCTTTTTGAAGTGCTCTATCTTCTGACTCAAGCCGTATTTCTCTCTCAGCTCCGCTTCATGGGCTTTTATCTGCTCTTCAATGTCTTTATCTATAGTCTTTTGAACCATGGTTTAGCCTCCTATACTGATATGCCAGCCCCGACCTCGGGCTGCTCTGCCTTAGAGTTCTTCGACTCCTCGCTTCCGTTTCCATTAGAACCCTTTTGCCTCCTTAATCCCTCGGCATATTCCTGCACCTGCCTCTCCACCTCTCTCTCCAATTGCCGCTTCTTCCCTAGCTCCTCTTGATAACGCTTAAGGAAATAATCTATGGTTTCAACCCTTATTTTTATGGAGCCTGAGGGCTTGTTCTCATCGATGTCATGGAAGGTGAAGTAGGGGGTCCCCGTGGCCTCCACCGTCTCGGCCACCACGCTGTAGATGGGTGCGTCGTGGCCGCACTTAAAGCTTGATAGGTCGATGGCTACCAGATTGGGGTGTCGGGCCACATACTTGGCGCCCCATACCTTCATGCTGCTGTTTTCGCTGTAGGCGTTTTTCCAGATATCGGTGATGGACATGCCATGCTCGATCTCCCCGTTAGCTATCTCTTCTCCAAAAAGCCTGTTTAGGCTTTCTTCGTCGATGGGCAGAGACCAGATGGCGAATATGGGATAACCCAGTTTCTGGATCTCCACAAGGATGTCGTGGTTCAGGCCGGGGTCAGTGTGGTAGGGCCTGCCCAGCATGACAACCCCCACCCGGTCCTCCCGCTCCAGCTGCTCTAATACCTCTTTGGCTCTCTTTCTCAGGATTCCATTGTAAAAGTGATCCAGGGCCTTATTGCCCGCTTCGATGGCCTTCTTGTTCTCCTCCCAGGTCACCCCCAGCAGTTCGTTCCAGCATTCATACATCTGCTTTTCAAAGAGGGCTGGATCGGTCATGTTGAGGCCTGGGGCAACATATCGAATGCCGTTCTCGGCGAAGACATCTCCCTCCTTGGTGAAGGCCGCCTTCACCACCTCGGGGCTTATGGCCACTGTGGGACAAGAGTTACTACCAGTGGTGCCCACCAGGTCTGACTTTAAGTCGTGTAAGATGGGGAAGAAGATGATGTGGGGCTTTTTCCTCTGGTTGAAGATGAGGTTGTGAACGTGGGAGATGCATACCTTGCTGGGGAAACAGGCGTCGATGGAGCCCCGCCGGGAGCCCTCCTTATATAGCTGCTCGCTGGTGTACTCGGAGAAGACGATATTGGTGGTATCTACCCCTATGGCACCGAGATAGGCGATGAAGAAGGGGGCCGAAGAGTACATGTTAAGGACTCTGGGCATGCCTATCCTGACGTTGGCTCTCAGTTTTTCTATCTCATCTACAATTTTGAGCCTATTTCCGGCTACCAACCTTATCAGGGAATTGGTCTTACCGTTATGACCATTGCCGTCGTCTCCATTAGCATTGCTACTGCCGTTACCGTTTCGCTTTAAGATTTTAGACTCGAATAGGCCCAGCTTTTCGTTGATGGCATCCAAGAATTTACCGGCTCTGGGGGCCTCCACCCTGGGCGGATTCAGAAGCCTGAAGGCCTCCTTGGCGCCCATCTCGACGAAGTTGGGGTTGGCCTCCTTAATCTTATCGAACTTGCCCTTGACCTTCTTCATGTCCTCGATGGTCTCCACGGAACCTTTTTCACAGGAGTTACCCACGATAAATCGGGTTTTCTCTCCTGCGGGAAGGATCGTGTCGATAAAGGTCCTTAGGCACTTGTTCTTGCAGAAGAAACACCTGGTAGACTCATTTCTGGTGGTGGTGTATTGCAGATTTTCGGCGGCTTCCATCTGAACAAAGCTGGTCTTGCCTTCACTCACTACCCGGATGGCCTCAAGGGCTGCCCCAATAGCGCCGCTTTCGCCACAGTGTTCGTGTACAATTATTCTGGCATCGGGAACCTTGGATTTGATAAAGTCATACTGGGATTTCACCGCAGCCAGGTTATACTGGGTACCCCCTTGTAATACGAAGTTATTGCCGAATTTGGCCAGGTTGGGTTCCGCCACCACATATAGCCAGATGTTCTTGGGCAGGACCTTGGCCAGCCCAGCCATGATCTCCTTCCGATCCCAGCCCAGCTGCTGGAAGTTGACAATGTCCGCCTCCATGAAAACGGCACAACCGTAGCTAAAGACCGGCAATCGCTGGGCCTGAAAAGCTAGGTCGGCATATTCCGTGACATCGTGACCAAATCTTGTAGCGGTGCTCTGAAGGAAGTAGCCGTTGCCGGCGGAGCATTGGGTGTTCAGCTTAAAGTCCTTCACTCTGCCGTTCTTAAGGACGATAACCTTAATGTCCTGCCCCCCTACGTCCACAATAACATCCACATCGTCATAGTAATGGAGGGCCGATTGGGTATGGGCCACCGTCTCCACTAAGGC
The DNA here is from genome assembly GCA_036477885.1 of Dehalococcoidia bacterium. Taxonomy (GTDB): domain Bacteria; phylum Chloroflexota; class Dehalococcoidia; order JAZGDP01; family JAZGDP01; genus JAZGDP01. Next base: position 2,505 of record JAZGDP010000088.1, on the reverse strand, counting down.
CACATCGGCGCTCAGGGCATCCCTTAAAATGTCCTTGGCATATCCGGTGGTGCCCACTCCCTTCACCACCAAAGTAGCGCCTTGGGATTTCACCTCCTCATCTATTTCCTTGAGGATATCTTTAGTATCCTCAAGAGGATTACCCTTAGAGAGCTGATAGGCCTTAGTTAAAAGTTTCCCCTCCTTATTCATCAGGACCGCTTTGGTGGAGGTGGAGCCGCCATCAATGCCGATGTAGGCCTCAACTACCTCCCCGGGGGAGAACTTGACCGGCTCAAAGGGCTTTTTCTCGAACTCCTTGAGAAACGCCTTCAGCTCTTTCTTACTGCTCACCAGGCCCTTGTCCCCGCTGGCCTCCCTCATCTTAACCCGGCCGAACTCGATAAATTCATCCAACTTTTGGGAGCCCTTATAGACCCCTACGTCGGGATCTTCGCTCTTGCCGTAAAGCACCGAGCCTATGGCGGCGTAATACTGGGCGTTTTCGGGCACGATGATAAGCTCCTTAGGGTCCACCCCCTCGGGCAGAGGGGTGTTTCGCTCCTCCCAGATGGGTGGAATGTTGTTTCTCCAGGCGTCCTGCAAGGCCGGTATAAAGGTGTTGGGACCACCCAGTAAAAGCACCTTGGGACGCAGGGTGTTGCCCCGGGTAAGGACGCTCAGGTTCTGTTGTACAATGGCCTCGAACAGAGAGGCCATTAACTCCTGGGATTGTACGCCCTGCTTTTGCAGGCCGTTAATGTCGGTCTCGGCGAAGACGCCACACTTGCCTGCCACAGGGTGCAATTTAACGTCGTAATACTGGAGGGCCTTTAGGGCGTCTCCAGAGAGTTTCAGCTTGGCGTTGATCTTATCGATAACCGCCCCAGTTCCCCCGGCGCACTTATCGTTCATGCTGGGAAGCTTTCTCTTCTTGCCGGTCTTGGGGTCCTCTATCCAGATAATGATCTTGGCATCTTGACCCCCCAGCTCCACCACCGAGCCGGCATCGGGATAGAATTTTTCCACCGCTAGAGATACGGCATTGACCTCTTGAACGAATTTGGCTCCTATATACCCGTCCAGGGCCCCCCCTCCACTACCAGTTATGAATATCCGCAGCTTCTCCTGAGGTAGGGGGAATGCGGCGGCGATGGCCTTCAGAAACTCCAGGACCTTCTCCGCTTGCCTGGTGTCGTGGCGCTGATAATCTCTCCAGAGTATTTCATCGGTCTTGGGGTTCATGACCACGGCCTTAACGGTGGTGGACCCTACATCCAAGCCTATCATCAACCCGTCTTCGGAATTGTGTGCCCATTGGGGTGTGTCCGCTTTAGGGCTGGGCATGGAGATATTAAATGTGACGTTGGGCTCTTTTCCCTTGGTTCCATCGTCCATAGATGCTACTCCTCTGGAAGCCACTGCTATCGCTAAAGATGCTGGTTGCCTTAATTCCTCCTATTCACCAAAAGAGGTTTACTTACTCTCTCCCTTTATCCACCGATAATGAGGCGGTACCGTTAACAGTACGCCTAAGAGGCCAAATTTCAGGAGTTCTTCCCCCACTTCATCCAGATCTGCGATATCCTCGTCGGAGGAGATTAGCTGTCGTATGACCTCTTTGACCAAGCCGATGATGGAATAAGCCGTTAAACGGGTGTTACACTGCCTAACCAGGCCCATGGTGATTCCGTGCTTCAGCGAGCTCCCTATCATATCGGCCAGCTTTTGATAGAAACCGTCCAGCTTCTCATCACATTCCTGGTCCAAGCCCTCGGCATGTTGAAGAAGGATCTGGGTTAGCTGCCTATTATCTAATAGGTAAGTAAGCACTCGGGTGGCGTTTTCCTGGAGCTGCTCTAGGGGAGGAGGAGAGCCCGGTTCCAATGCAATGGGCTTGAGGCGTAGGTCTATCTCTTTCAAAAGGGTATCGATAATGCTATCGAAGACCTGCCTCTTGCTTTGGAAGTAAAGGTAGAAGGTGCCTCGCGCTATGCCAGCCTTTTCGATAATATCGGAGACATTGGTGGAATAGTAGCCCTTCTCCGAGAAGATCTCCGTGGCGCGAAGAAGTACCTGTTCCCTTCTCTTCTCCTTCAACATCGCCTGCCCCCTGACCCCTCGATGATTAGACTGACATGTCAGTCTATTAAATCGATTTTTGTAATAATATTGCTAAAAACATCTTATGTCAAGGCTTTTTCCTTCAGAATTTAACGGATTTTTCCAATTTACCCTGCCCTTCACCCTTCAATGTGCTGTTACCGGAATATTAAGTTGGAGGCAGATGGGATTCCCTTAGGTAGGGGTGGAGTCGGGGTTACCTAGTGGGGTTGATACGCCCGTGCTCCCTTGATAAAATCGCCCCATAGATGAGAGGCCATTGTATAAAAAGTAGTGCTCTGGAAAGCCTGCCTTGGGATTTGGAGGGTTAAGGCGAAAGTTCTCTCCCCTGGATCAAGGAGGCGAAAAAGGAGGAGATATGGCTAAACCGCTGGAGGGTATACGAGTCTTGGAACTGGCCAT
>JAZGDP010000087.1:0-4486 GCA_036477885.1 Dehalococcoidia bacterium | reverse complement strand
GACAAAGGAGTGTTAATCCTCACCGGTTACTTGGGATGGAAGCATGCCCAGGACAAGCCACTCTCCCTCTCCGCTAGCCTATGCTTCGAGCAGTCTTACGAAGGGATAGAAGGGGACAGCGCCTCCTCCACCGAGCTTTATGCCATCCTCTCCAGTTTGGCTGATGTTCCCCTAAAACAGAGCATCGCCATTACAGGCTCCGTCAATCAAAAGGGGGAGATCCAGCCCATTGGAGGGGTCAACCAGAAGATAGAGGGGTTTTTCGATGTATGTAAGGCCAAAGGGCTCACCGGTGAGCAGGGGGTCATCATACCTCAATCTAATATTAAAAACCTTATGCTGCGGGAAGATGTGGTGGAGGCGGTGGCCCAGGGTCAATTTCACATATATGCGGTGAAGACCATAGACGAAGGCTTAGAGATCCTCACCGATAGACCCGCTGGAGAGAGGAAGGACGACGGCACCTACCCCGAGGGCACGGTAAACTATCTGGTGGACAAGCGCTTGAGGGAGCTGGGGGAGGGATTGAAGGGCTTCTACGCCGAATCCAAGAACGTTTGATCCCCACTTTGAGCAGTAAAGCCTTCACCACCAACGACTAGCTATATGAATCTTAAGCTGGGTACCTTTTAGGTCGAGGACATTTTGCCTGCCCCATGACCAACCTCTCCAAGGGCACATCTTCATTCTAGAAAAACCCTGCCGACACATAACCCTCCCACTAGGTATCTTATCTTTTTCAACATATCTAGTGCTCTGCCCCATAAACACCCTGATTACCCCCATTCTCCATTCGGCTGGGAGGGAAAGATGGCGGCGCGTCTGACAAGCGAAGCGCTGGAGGCAGTGGGAAGGAGTTTTGCAACCAGGCTCCAGGCTTTCAAGGACAACCCTTAAGACCTCAAGCCACTACCCGTGCTAAAATAGACTAAAGCCTTGCGAGCCCAACGATGAAACGAGCTATTTTGGTTTTGGCAATCCTACCTCTGATGTTCATAGGCAAGGGTGTCTCTATTACAGAGCCAGGGGGTGAGGAAAGCATCAGCATCACGGCAGCCAAAAGCTCTCTACCGGAGCTTATGAGTAGGCCTCCCAATTTCAGGGCTTTCGATTCAATCGAAAGCCCTGAGAGCCACTTGAACCGAGGGATAATCTTGGTGGAAAAGGGATATCTGGAGAAAGCCTTGAAGGAGTTTACCCTAGCCATAGAGATGAACCCTGATTATTCTCAAGCCTATGCTAATCGAGCAGGCGTATATCTTAGGCAGGGTGAGTTTCAACAGGCTATAGCCGATAGTAATACCGCCTTAAGACTGGACCAAAACCTGGCTCTAGCATATTTGAACCGGGGGCTAGCCTACGCCTCCCGGGGCAGCACCCTTATAGCCATAGGCGACTTTCAGAAAGCCCTCTCCCTCACGAAAGACCCCTCCCTCATAACCAGACTTACCACCATAATGGAGGCTCTAACCCAGTGATGAGGAGAAGGTCTTAGTACCACGGACACTACTTTTATGACCAAAACCAGGGACTGGAACCGAGGTCACAGTCTTAAACAGTGACGACTATATAGATTCACTCATAAAGGAGAGAGCAACCATTATCCGAATCAGGAGTGTATCATGGATCAAGAAATGAAGACAATCAAGGGCGGAACACTCGAATTCATCAAGAAAGATTCTCTTCAGTTGGCTAAGCTCGACGCTGGCGAGCATCACAGTCTTTACAGGGACGTGCCTGTCACCGGCACCAAAGGTCCTTTGACCGTGGGATTCTGGAAGCTCCAAGGTGAAGGTGATTTACCCTATGATTTCGCCTACTCGGAAGCAATCTTGGTACACGAAGGTAAGTTGGTTGTCAGGGACGAACAAGGCACCATCTACAGGGCGGAGGCCGGGGACATCTTCATTTTCCATGCGCCACTCAAGGTCACATTTATGGCGGAGAGTACCAGCGTACTCTTCACCGCCAGCAATACTACGGAGTGGCTCTAGCGAACTATGTAACGGCTGTCAAGAATCTTTCTCTCAGCTACCGAGAATGAGCGCCTGAAGGAGACAGCACTCACGGTAAGGCGCCGCCTCTTTTCTAATGAGGGCACAGGCTCTATGGTGTTCTCGCCTCTTCTTGACACAACACTACGCTCATGGTAAGTTACCATTATAAGAGTGTTCCCCGGTGGCTTTAGCGAGGCGGACCCACCCGTTCTCATCCCGAACACGGAAGTGAAACGCCTCAGCGCCGACGATACTGGAGGGGCAACCTTCTGTGGAAAATAGGCCGCTGCCGGGGTCTACTTCTTATAGGCCTTCCTCAGCGCCTCGCTGACGTTGCTGACAGTGACGGTGTCATCGAAATCGCAGTGGATTGTGTACATTCCCTGTTCTTACCGGGGATTCTGGAGGGATACGCAAGGTCTTGGCTGGTCGACCAATGATCCTATGTATAATCTCAGAGGTGGAGATGCCATGTGTATACGGGACAGTTCGGAAAATTCCCATCTCGATAGGTACCTTGTAATAGTATTCTAGCTGTTCCTGTGTGAAATCGTCCCCATGCACTACCAGGTTGATGTCGTATTTCTTGATCCACGCGGCATCAACTATGAAGGGAGCGTTGGGAAGTACTTCGTCCACGTAGCGGCATCCAGCCACGGAAGCTACTCTCTCTTCCATCGCAAGGATAGGTTTACGCTTGTAGGACTCCAATGCTTCATCTGCGCAGATACCGACCAGAAGGTAGTCCCCCAATGCACGGGCCTTCTTTAGGAACGCAATGTGCCCATAATGGAAGATGTCGGCGACCATGTCTGCGTAAACTCGTATCATGCTGCCCCCTTTCTCATGGCCCGGGCTAGTCGATAGATGGCCGCGAAGTTGGCAACCAGGGCTAGAGCGCCCAGTGTCCAAACTGGCTGGCTCAAAAGAAGTCCAACAATGAGGATCCGATTACGCCAGCCCCGGTCACCAACCGCGGGTACAGACCCCTTACGTTCGGCCTCGGTCCTGGCCCTCACGTAGGGTGTTGCCATGGACCCTAAGAGCGCAGCCAATCCGAGGAGCAAGGTAATGTCTGACGTCAAGAAGCTGAGTCCTCCGATGAGGAAATCCGTGTACCGATCCAGCACTACAGTGGTCAAGTAGGTCAATGCGCCTATGGTAAGGAAATCCGTGTACCGATCTAGCACCGCGTCAAAAATAGCACCTTCCTGAGAGGCCCTACTTTGTCTTCTAGCCAAATCGCCGTCCAGGTAGTCCAATAGGTCCCCCAGGGCGAAAAGAATCCCGGCGGTCCACAAGGGTAGTGTCAAGATGCAGAAAGCGGCCCCCACTCCGCCTACCAGAAAGCCAGCAAAAGAGATTCGGTTGGGGGTGATCCAGCGATACTGAGCCAGGTAGGCAGTCAAGGGCTCCGTACCCCATCTATAGAGCTTGTCTAAGGCGTTTTCCGAAAGTCTGGATATGGTTTCACTCCTATCGAGAATCTGTCATATGAAGCATTTTATGGACGTTATCGATGACTACGCCTCCAAGTACCGTGGCGTCCCACGATTACGCAGACCACCACGAAGACAAAATGCGGTCAATAAGTACTGTACGGCCTCCCCTGAAATGTAATCAGGTTATGACTTACTGAGTATCCACGGCACCCTTTTAGGCCATCTAGAAGGGGGCCATATCTCCTCTGATCCTAGTGACGATTATCTGAACTCCTGGGCGCGTTGGGGCCGGAGGTCTTGAAACTTATACTGAAAGGAACGCCCTTAGCATAGAGAAGTTTATCACCACTGCACGAACATGGGCATGATTACGTGGAGGTAGTTGTCAGCACCTACGGGCTTTATTACCCCGGGGCTGGAGGGGCTGGTGGTCTCTAGTGCTACCTTGCCCTTATCCAGAATCGCCAAAACATCGGTAAGATACTTGCTGTTGAAGGCTATCTTGGCATCCTCCCCTTCCACCTCTGCGTCTATCTCCCCTAAGTCGTCCCCCACCTCCTCGGCTCGAGCGGATATGGAGGCTTTCCCTCCCCCCTCGGCCGCCGTTACCTGGATACGCACAATGCCACTGCCGTCTCTGGCGAAGATAGAGGCCGCCTTAGTGGCCCGGGAGAACTCCGCAACATCCATCACCGCTCGGGTGTCGTAGCTTTGAGGGATTAGCTGGCTATAATTGGGAAAGGTTCCTTGAATAAGTTGAGAGACCAGTTCCACATCTTTGAAGCGAAAGAGGATCTGGCTTTTGGCTGGATTAATCGCTAGTGTCACCTCTTTTTCCTCGCCGCTCAACAATCGGTTCACCTCCGCAAGGGTCCGGGCGGGAATGATAACGGCCACCTCATCGGGTACAGCTGAGGGCAGGGCCGCCTTGTACACCGCTAACCGGAAGCCATCGGCGGCGGCGAGGGTAAGGTCTTTACCCTTCATCTCCGTGTATACACCGGTGAGGACAGGGCGAGAGTCATCGGTAGCGGCGGCGAAAACCAC
>JAZGDP010000086.1:0-7775 GCA_036477885.1 Dehalococcoidia bacterium | reverse complement strand
GTAGGAGTCCAACTGCCAGTAGCCTGTGCTGGGTGTAATAACCAGGCGAGGTCTATATTTTTTAAAGAGCACTCTATGGAGATGGGGCACGAACAGTCGGCTTTCCAGTCGCACTAATCCCCTTCGCAGTAATCTGGATCGACTCAAGCTCCAGAGAGCTAGCTCAACACCTTGCCCTAGCAAGGGTCTCCGATCCCTCATATCCTGGAGAAAAGCCTCTCTCTGAATTTCGTTGGTGCGGATGTTTCCACCCAGGGTATGAAGCCGCAGAGCCTTTAAAAGCTGCTGGCTCTTAGATTTATTAAAATACCTGTCGCTTTTATCTACCCCCAGTCTTTCGATGATTATTTGCGGGCCGCTAAACTCCTGTAGAAAATACTCCTCATCGGCGTTGGGAGAGAGGATGACTATCCTGACGCTGGACTGTTTTAATGTCTCGAAGATGTCAGTTCGCAGCAGGTAGCGAGCGGCAAAGCCGTCTGGGATAAAGATGAAGATGGTTTCCAATAAAATATCCCTGCTGGTGGAGGTTAAAGGGTTAGCTTTTACCTATAAAGCTCATGATGTACTGGGCGACTCGTCGACCTGCCAAACCATCGGTGGGGCCGCATTCCTGCTGGACTATTCTACGACGCCCTTCCTGCCTTGAAGAAGGATCCCTTAGATATTCGTTTATGGCATCTATGAGCTGCTCCTCGCTGTAGGCTACCCTGGAGCCGCCGCTGTTCAAGATACGTAAATTCTGAGGCTGTTTCTGGTCCACCTCAATGGAGCGGTAAGGGAAAAACCCATTCCCATATTCTGAGGGGGGATCAAAGTTTACATTGACAATGGGGGTGTCACACAGACTGGCCTCCACCACGATGGTGGAATACAGAGTCACCAGAACATCGCAGTGTTTCAAAAGGGTAGCCATCTCTGTCATCTCGCTCCAGGGCAGGTCCATTTTCAGTTTGTGGGACAGGATGGATGGAGTGCTGTAGAAGATGAAGGGACAGCTCTCTTTAAGGGCTTGGTACTGCTCCATCACTCTGGACATAGCAGGTGAATGAGCAAAATCTGGCCGGATGTGTAGAGGGTGGAGACGAACCAGGAGCTGGCAAGGGTAAAGAAAGCGCTCATCCTGGATTGCTTTGGCCAACACTTCCATTAGATACTGATGAGGATAGGTGGCTGGGGATTTAGTCCCGAAGACTAGCAGCTTTCTTTTCTTATCCAGCCCGTATTTTTCAAAGAGCTCTTCTCTGGGGATGGTGTTGTTGCCTGGAAAATATATGTCGAAAGGAGGCACACCCCCGACGAAAATTTTATGGACCGGCAAATTGTGTAGCCTTACCATCTCCTCCTTCATCACCTGGCTCCATACTACTATCCCATCGGGTTGGGCTCCCTCGAGGCCCCGACTGGTGGAGGAGTCCCACCCCGTCAGTACAACCACGGTCTTTACCTTATGGTGTTTTGCCTCCCGTAGGAGAAAGGTCTCCGCTGGCTGGTAGCCTGGCGAGGGGGTGATGACCAGGGAAGGCTTGTATTTATCGAATAGGGGTTTATGAAAAGAAGGACGGAATATGTTGGACTCTGCCGCCACCAACCCGCGGCGGAGAAGGCGTGAATGACGCATTCCCCAGATGCTCAAGTCCACCAGAGTCTGATAGATTTTATTCTTGCGTTTTTCTATTCGAGTGTTGGTTTTATCGTCTAAAAAGGTGCTGCCACCTTTGGGGTTCAGGCTGTAGCTGCGGACAACCCTGGCTATACGCTGAAGACGGGACCGAGAGAGGTAACGATCTGCTCGGTCTATATCCAGCCTCTCTATAAAGATGTTTGAAGCCTTGAATTCCTTCTTCAGATATTCCTCCTCGGGATTGGGGACCAGAAGGACTAGGCGCAGGCCAGCATTTTTGAGTTCGTGGAACAGGGAGGAACGAAAGAGATAGCGGGCCTCGAATCCGTTGGAGGCGGCAAGAAAAATAGTCTTAGCTTGATTGCCCTCTGTTTCAGCCTTCAATGTGTCCATCCTTAGTCACTGCCGTGAGAGCGGTTAAGCCCTGCAAAAAGTAGTGGTCACCCCAGATAGTAGCCTCATCCACGCCGATGCCTTTTTTCTTGTAGGCACATCCATGGGCTAAGATGCCGCCCCTTTTTGGGTCTTGAAGATAATCGAGGCTTAAAGCTTTAAGAATGCGTTCGCCCATATCTATGAGAGATACCCAGTCGTCATCTCTGGCATCGGATGCGAGAAGCAGACCCGATGCAGCTATGGCCCCCGCCGATGAGTCCTTTGTTGAAGTGGATGCTAGGGCTTCGTCGAAATCCCAGGGAGGCACTCCATCTTTTGGAAGATGTTTTTCAAAGAAGCGCCCTGCCCTCTGAGCCAAGCGTTTAAACAAAGGAATGCCGGTGAACTCATAGGCCAGAAGATAGCCGTGAAGGGTCCAGGCCTGCCCCCGAGACCAGCAGGAGTTCCTACTGAGGCCGTGAATGGTGTCTTGACCTACTACTCCTCCTGACTCTAGGTCGAAATCTACGGCATGAAAAGTGGAGCCGTCTTCTCGCAGAAGGAGATGGGCCGTTCTCACGGCGTGGGTGGTGGCGCACAGGTAATATCTCTCCTTCTGAGTCTCCTGGTATGCCCACCACAGGAGGGACAGGTTCATTAGGAAATCTACAATGGTGGTGCCCACCGGCCTACCCGGTCTTTTAACCCTATCCTTGTACACACAGTGGAGCAGCCCCGCCTTTGAGTGGAAACAGCCTAGAAGCCTTTCGGCCGCTTGAAGGGCATTGGTTCGCCATGCCCCCTCGCCGAGGATCTGATAGCCTCTCACGAAGGAAGGGTAGAAGAGAAATCCCAGGTCCGGAGTTGCGCTGGCCTCGTCCCGTCTAGGCTCCAGAATTGCCATATATCTGATGGCGGCATCCCGGAAACGAGTTTCTGATGTGTGTTGGTAGGCTAACCAGAGCAGGCCAACCCAGAACCCGCCGGTCCAACCTCCGTTAGAGGTGAACTGCCACTCTCCTTGTGAGGTTATGTGAGGAAATCCATTACCACAACTGCTCAGCGTTTTTTCTATCTTCTCAAGAGCAGAGGCAATAGCTCCAACGGCGAACTGGGAGGAATTTACCATTGCAGTGGGCCTAGCCGACGGCTTACCCCCCCCATAGTTAAGCCATAAGCTCTCGCTGCACCCAGCGGCTCAGTCGGTCTAACCCAGTGGGGAGATCGGTCTTGGGCCACCAGCCGAGTTCTTTCTTCACTTTAGATATGTCGCTAACATAGACCTTCTGGTCGCCTAGACGCCAAGCGTCGTATTTCACCGGTATTTTCTTTTCGAAACGCTTCTCCAAGTCGGCAAGAAGCTCCAATAATGAGGTGGTGTTCTTTGGCCCACCTCCTATGTTGTAGATCTGCCCCTGGGCCTTATCGATGTTATTGATGGCCAATTCAAAGGCTTGGATGAGGTCTCCCACGTACAGACAGTCTCTCACCTGTTTGCCATCGCCATAGATGGTTATGGGTCTTCCTTGAAGGGCGGCGATGATAAACCACGCCACCCAGCCCTGGTCCTCGTTTCCGAACTGCCGCTCTCCGTAGATGCAGCTCTGCCGAAAAACCACCGAGTGTACTCCATAGATTCTGGCGTAATCCCTTACATACTGGTCGCCAGCGCCCTTGGAGCACCCGTAGGGAGCATGAAAATCCAGGGGATAGTCTTCTGCGATACCGTTGGGGTGATCGTCAAATTCATATCGAGTCTCCCTCTCCACCGCCGGCACCGATTCCAGCTGACCATAGACTTTGTTGGTGGAGGTGTATATGAGGACAGGATTGCTGTCTGACTTCCTTATGGCCTCAAGGATGTTAAGGGTTCCCAAGGCGTTCACCGAGAAATCTTCTACCGGGTCTTCCATAGAGGTGGAGGCAGCTACCTGAGCGGCGGTGTGAAACACCACATTGGCCTTGTCAACGGCCTTTTGCAGCTTATATAGGTCCCCTCTTATATCTCCGTGAACGAACTGAAGCTGGGGTGAGTTTCCCGCTAGCCACTCCAGATTTTTAGCGGTTCCCGCCCGGGAAAGGTTGTCGAAGACGGTAACCTTATCTCCTTTAGAGAGGTAATAGTTGGCTATATTGCAGCCAATGAAGCCGGCCCCTCCAATAACTAAAATATTCACTAGCTTCTCCTAATTAAGGGGACTGGGGAGTTAGCTCCTAGTTTAGCATAGTAGGCTAATGAGGGATTGGCGCTATCAGGGCGTTTTCGCCCTCCCTTGGGTCAACACAGAAAATTGAGATAGACGCTGAAGGGCTATAAAGAATCCTCGCGCCTTCCTCTGGTGTCCCCGCCAGATCTCGGGAACCCAGCTGAAATCACGTCCTTCCAGCAATCGAAAAATCTGCTCAAAATCTATCTCACCATCACCTATTTGAAGCCCCTCGCCATCTATCCCCGCCGCATCGGATATGTGTAGGTGCTTTACCCAGGGAGCCACCGCCTTTACATACTGGTTTAGGTCTTTCTTGTACAGATTGCAGTAAAGCTTGGCGTGGGAAACATCTAGGCACATGTTCAGGTCCAGGCTCTTGCAGAAATCCACCATCTCCTCGGCGTGGATGAAGGCGTTCTGGTGCCACTGGCCGGCAAAATACCAGGGGCGGGGAGGGAGGTTTTCAGGAAGCATCTCCACCCCATTGAGATCGAAGCGCCGGAAGGCGGTTTCTGCGTTGTAGAGCAATCTTTCGGTGTCCTCTACTGGTTCTACATCCATTCCTCCAACATGCATAACTATTTTGGGGTTCCCTTTGAAGTAGGGAGCCATCTCCCTGGCCTTGTTGATGGTGGCCTGTATTACCTCCACTGATTTCTCCCGGACCTCTTCATCGAAGGAGCACAGGTCTATTATCTGGCGAAACCAATACTCGGGGGCGTGAATGTAGAGCTCGGTGTTGTAGTGGTTACCCTTGAACTCCTCGTTCAGGTCTTCATCGGTGAAATGAAATTCCAAAAGCTTGGGATTGTGGGGAAGAAGGTCATCCAGGTTATGGAATCTGGCTTTGAAGCCCCAGCGGGATTGAAAGGAGGTAGTAAGTGTAGGGTCCTGTTTCTCTCCGATATCCTCCTCGGTGAAGGGCTCATCGATTGCTATGTCCCGCTCTGCTGCTCTACCCACCAGGTCGAACAGCCGCTGAGGGGACAGCCACTTGCCCGGGCTCTTGGCCACTACCATATTCCGAGCGATAACTGTGCCTTTGGGTATGTCCACCGCTGCCATCAGGCTTTTGCCCAATACCTCACGGTTGAGAATCTCCCCCCGATTGAATATCTTCTTGGCGCCGCTCCCCATGGCCACTTCCGCCTGGCGGATGTTTTTAATCATCTTCTCAAACCCCTGAGGCTCCAGACTGGCGGCATGGTCTGGGCCAGGCATGGTCCTGTCCAGGGTTATGTGGCGCTCCACTAGGCAAGCGCCCAGAGCTGTGGACAGAGTGCTCATGGCAATCCCCCTTTCATGGCCGGAATAGCCAATGGGCACCCCATAACGCTTTTTCATCATCTGTATGAACCGCAGGTTTAGGTCCTCAAAGGGGGCTGGATAGGTGCTGTTGCAGTGTAAAAGGGCAAACTGGGCCCCCCGCTCTTTCAGGAACTCTACTGTGATGTCCAATTCCTCCATGGTGGACATCCCGGTAGATATTAGCAATGGTTTGCCTTTACTCAGGATATGCTCCAACAGTGGAAAGTTGATCATATCTGCGGAGGCTATTTTATAGGCTGGCACCTTCAAGGAATCTACGAAATCAGCGCTATCGCTGTCAAAGGGGGTACAGAGGAATATGAGGCCTTTTTCTCGAGCATAGCCTGCCAGATAAAAATAGTCGTGCTCGGAAAACTCAAATTCTCGCAGCAGGGGTATCATGTACTGAAAGGATTGCTCTCCCAGGTTAGGGTTGTCCAAAATCTCTTGCTGATACACCTGTTTAAGGTTGCGTTTCTGAAATTTGACGGCGTCGGCCCCTGCAGAAGCTGCTGCATCAATTAACTTCTTGGCTGTTGGCATGCTTCCGTTATGGTTTACTCCTATCTCGGCGACGACGAAGACCGGATGTCCATCTCCTATCGCCCGATCACCTATTAAAACCTCTGCCATTAAAGACCTCCATCCCTAGCTGCTGAAATCTACGGATTAATCTTCACTCTGAACTTTCACTTGGGATTCGACTTTCCCGCCAGCAAAGGCTGCTCAGCCAAGACCTCCAAAACTGCCTTAATGGCATATTCCTCGGTGAGCTGCCATGCATCCAATGTTGACCCGCCGATGTGAGGAGTGATCAGCAGGTTATCGTGATTTATTGCATACTCTATAAGGTGGTGATGTTTCAAGCGGCTGGGGAAGTCTCTCTCAAACTCCCCTTCCATTACATCCAGGGCGGCTCCAGCTAGTCTCCCGACTTTTAGATAGTCCAGTAATGCCTCAGAGTCTATGATTTCCCCTCTTGAAGTGTTAATGAGATAAGCGCCTTCCTTAAAAAGAGAAAATATTCTTTTATCAAAGAGCTTCTCATTTCTCTCTTCTAAGGGTATGTGGAGGGTTACAATATCGCTGGTAGCTACCAATTCCTCCAGGGTTGGAACTCGGATCAGTTGGGGAATATCTGGACTTTTTTCGTTGAGGGTAAAATACTGGATCTTCATGCCAAAGCTCACTCCGCAGCGTGCCACCATTTCGCCTAAACGCCCCATCCCTACGATGCCAAGAGTCATGTTGGAGAGCATCTTTTTGCTACCAAAGAGGCGTCTATTCCAATTACCTCGACACACGGAGTCAAATGCCCAAGGGATTCTTCTGACTAGGCTCAAGATGAGGCCCCACGTCAGCTCTGCTGTAGGGGTAATGGACTTGAGGAAATCAGCCTGATCTTTTAAGGAAATTACCCTTATACCCCTCTTTTCAGCGTATTCGGTATCGATATGGGGTGTTCCTGTTGTGTTGGATGCGATAACTTTTAGATTTGGCGCCCAATCTATCTTCTCCCTGCCCCAAAAATAGCCCAAGGGTGCGAAGACGGCGTCTATCCTTTTTAATTCTTCGGGTGTGTCGCAATCAGGGTTGGGCAAGGAGCGAAAATCGAAGCTGCTCTTCAGGAGTTCGATGTTCCCCGGCTGGAAACTCAAAATCTCGTAGTATAGCACCTTTTTAAGATCGTCTGTCCCATTAGCTGTCGGCTGAGACATGCAGACCTCCCTTTGCTATGCACTCTGCAATGAGAAGATCCGTTGGGTCATTGATGTCAAAGGCGCTTATGGGGTCGATGAGGTAGGCTAAACAACGCTCTCCAAAAAAGCTGCCCTGGTCCATTAACGTGCTATAAGTGAAAGCGTAGAGGTTGCCGAAGGCGTAAAGCTTGGGTTTGCTCTGGCGGGTGGTATAGCGGTAGTGCTCCTCCTCCATGAAGAAACGGACGCATCCATCCTCCAGCACTCTTGCGTTGTAAGGATGAAGATTGTGGGGAACCTCTACAACAGTGGTCACGGCATCGGCCTCGCTATTCTCTAGAAGGGTCAAGGCTTCCTCTATCTGGCTTGTACGAACAAAAGGGGAGGTTGGTTGAATCAATAGGATGTAGTCCGGTTTCCGGTTGTTACTTTCGACGAAGGAGCGGACGGCGTGTTGGATTACCGGGAGCATGGGGGTATCATCGGCGGCCAGCTCCTTGGGCCTCAAGAAGGGTACAGAAATGCCCACCCTTTCAACTACGCTGGCGATCTCCTCAT
>JAZGDP010000085.1:0-7615 GCA_036477885.1 Dehalococcoidia bacterium | reverse complement strand
TCCCAGGTCTGGGGGAATAAGGCCTGGTCCCTAAATACCATATCATCGGCAACTAAAGTGGCAAAGTGCTGGGTATCCTGGCCGTTATAGGCCTCAAAGATCCCCTGAGCCAATCTTATCATCTCCTGCTCACTCATAGCCTTTCACCTCCTTTTTAGTGCCCATGATACTATTATATCTGCTAAAATGTCAAAGACTAATTTGAACTGGCTTCCCTAACAATACTGGATTGCGAACTCTTCCCAGTCGCAGTTCACAGGTATTCTCAAATTAAAGGTAGGGATTTTGCTCTAGTCACGAAAGCGAGGCTTGACTTTTCATTTATGTTATGCCTATACTAAATTCCGAATTAGTTTAGCTAAGGCTGCTGTGTTTTTAAAAGACCTCTCTTTGATTTATCCAACAAGTAGGTAATAGATAATAGACTACTGCCCAGAGGAAGGAAAACAAGATCCGAGAGGGAAGGCCCGAGTGGCGCAATGGTAGCGCAACCGACTTGTAATCGGTAGGTTAGTGGGTTCGAATCCCCTCTCGGGCTCCACCCAAAATTTAGCTTTATTTAAGAGGGATTGTGAGTTATTATTAAATTAAACCAAAATCGTGAGGGAGGGGTGGGTGAGTGGCTAATACCAGCGGTCTGTAAAATCGCCGCCGAAAGGCTTCGTAGGTTCGAATCCTACCCCCTCCACCAGAGTCAGTGAGGGGAATTTAGGACGGAGAGGGTATTACAAAAATATAAACAGATAATAAATTAAACATAAGGAGAAGGAACGGCCCACATAGCTCAGTGGTAGAGCACGTTCTTGGTAAGAACGGGGTCACCAGTTCGAATCTGGTTGTGGGCTCCATCTAGGAGGAAACTGATAATGGCAAAAAAGAAGTTTGAGCGTACAAAACCCCATGTCAACGTAGGCACTATAGGCCATGTGGACCACGGTAAGACTACTCTTACCGCCGCTATGACAAAGGTGTTAGCTATGGCTGGCGGCGCCCAATTTCGTCCCTTCGATTCCATAGACAACGCCCCCGAGGAGAAGGCCCGTGGATTGACTATAGCCATTACCCATGTAGAGTACGAGACGGCGAATCGACACTACGCTCATATAGACTGCCCAGGCCATGCTGACTATGTCAAGAATATGATCACCGGCGCAGCTCAGATGGATGGAGCCATCTTAGTGGTGAGCGCTCCAGATGGACCCATGCCTCAAACTCGAGAACATATCCTATTAGCCCGTCAGGTGCAGGTGCCTTACATAGTGGTGTTTCTAAACAAAGTGGATGCCATGGATGACCCGGAATTGCTGGAGTTGGTGGAATTAGAGCTACGGGAGCTTCTCTCTCGCTATGAGTTCCCTGGCGACGAGGTGCCCATTATCCGAGGAAGCGCCCTTAAGGCCCTGGAGAGCGATTCCACAGATACCAACGCCGAGGAATATAAATGCATCCATGAGCTAATGGAGGCGGTGGATAACTACATACCTACTCCCGAACGTCCCAAGGATAGACCCTTCCTCATGCCTATTGAAGACGTATTCGGCATCAAAGGTAGGGGTACTGTGGTCACAGGAAGGGTAGAGCGGGGCGTAGCTAAGGTAGGAGATGAGGTGGAGATAGTAGGGTTTGGAGAAACGCGTAAAACGGTGATAACCGGGGTGGAGATGTTCCATAAAACCCTAGATGACGCCGAGCCGGGCGATGCTGTGGGGTGTCTACTGAGAGGCATCGAAAGGGATGATGTGGAGAGGGGACAAGTTCTGGCAAAGCCAGGTTCTATAAACCCCCACGTCTCATCCAGTGCTGAGGTATATGTGCTAACCAAGGAAGAGGGTGGAAGGCATACCCCCTTCTTCCCCGGTTACAAGCCCCAATTTTACATTCGAACCACCGATGTGACCGGTGAGATCCAGCTTCCCGAGGGAATGGAGATGGTCATGCCGGGCGATAATGTGAAGATGACCATCAAACTCATAACCCCCGTAGCCCTGGAGCCGGAGTTGCGTTTTGCCATCCGTGAGGGAGGCAGAACGGTAGGGGCAGGGGTGATTACCGAGGTGATAAATTAAGAGGAGAGAAAGGTTAATATATCATCACCAGCTAACGACTTCGGCAGACTGGTGATTTGGGGTCATGGCTAAAAAAGGGGGTCATAGAATTATCATCACTCTGGCTTGCGCCGACTGCAGGGAGAGAAACTATACAACGGAAAAGAACAGGCAGAACGATTCTCAACGCCTAGAGCTGTCCAAATACTGCTCTAGATGCCACCATCATACGCTCCACAGAGAGGTAAGATAGTGAGATTTAACCTACCGTCCCGAGAAAGGTTTTTCAAAGAAGGAAAAAGGCCCGAGAGATTCAAGTTCGTCAATGAAACCATCTCCGAGCTGAGGAAGGTCCATTGGCCCTCTAGGGAGGAAGCCACACGTCTAACTACCGTAGTGGTAATTGTTGCTGTAGCTATGGGCATCTTATTAGGGCTCGTAGACCTAGTCTTCTCTAGGGTTGCCAACGTGCTATTTTTCAGCTGATAAAAGTAAAGGTGATTTAAGGTGGTTACAAACCAAAAAGAGTGGTATGTCATTCATACCTACGCTGGGTATGAAGAGCGGATCAAAAAGAATCTGGAGCATCGCATTGAATCCATGGACGCCAGCGACAAGATCTTCGAGGTGATCATACCCACAGAAGAGGAGATAGAGATACGGGATGGGCAACGGCGCACAGTGGCAAAGAAGGTGTTCCCAGGCTATATTCTAGTTAACATGATCCTTACCAACGAGAGTTGGTATGTTGTGCGTAACACCCCTGGAGTCACCGGCTTCGTCAGCTCTGGGGACCCGCCTAAGCCTGCTCCTCTAGAGCCAAAAGAGGTTAAAATCATACTGGGACAGCTAGAGGGTGAGAAGCCCAAGGTTAGAGTAGGCTTCACTAAAGGCCAGAGCATACGCATAACCGACGGACCCTTCTCCGACTTCATTGGTGTGGTAGAGGAGATGCACCCCGATAAGGGTAAGGTAAAAGTATTGGTCTCCTTCTTCGGTCGGGACACCCCCGTGGAGCTGGACTTTTTGCAAGTGGAGAAGCTCTAATCTTAGGGATTAATGAGATACGTTGGCCAAGAAAATCAAAGCCATCCTTAAATTACAGATAGAAGCCGGCAAGGCTACCCCTGCCCCCCCGGTGGGCCCAGCCCTAGGTCAGCACGGGGTGAACATCATGGGCTTCTGCAAGGAGTATAACGAACGCACCGCATCTCAGGCCGGCTCTATAGTACCTGTGGAGCTGACCATTTATCAGGATCGCTCCTTCTCTTTCATCACCAAAACCCCTCCCACCTCCTTCCTCCTTAAGAAGGTCCTGGAGGTGGAAAAAGGGAGCGGCTCGGCCTTGCAAGAGAAGGTGGGCTCCCTCCCTCGGTCCAAGATCCGAGAGATCGCAGAGCTTAAGATGAAAGACCTTAACACTACAGACCTAGACAAGGCCATAAACATCATAGAAGGGACAGCCCGCAGCATGGGCATTGAGATAGTCTAAATGATCTATTTAAACCTAAGGGATATACAAGGCTTTGACTAGACAAGGCAAGAAATATAAGGAGGCAGCCGCCTTAGTGGAGAAGGAGCGAGCTTACGAGACTAGCGAGGCCATAGAGCTAGCCAAGAAGGCCGCCCACGCCAATTTCGACGAGACGGTGGAGCTCCATCTACGCATGGGGGTAGATGTGCGTCATGCCGACCAGCAGGTGCGGGGAGTGGCCCTTTTGCCTCATGGGCTGGGTAAAAAAGTGCGAATCCTCGTGTTCGCTCAGGGAGAGGACGTAAGCATCGCTGAGAATGCCGGGGCGGATCACGCAGGGGGAGACGAGCTTATTAAGAAAATTGAAGGAGGTTGGCTGGATTTCGATGTCTCCATCGCCACCCCCGAGATGATGGGTAAGGTGGGGAAACTGGGGCGAATCCTTGGCAGAAGAGGGCTTATGCCCAATCCCAAGTCGGGAACTGTGGTGTCGTCCCAGAACCTGCCCCGGGCCATCGAGGAGGCCCACAAAGGTAGGGTAGAGTTCCGGCTGGATAAGACGGCCCTTATCCACGCACCGGTGGGCAAGGTCAGCTTCGAGGATAAACAGCTCTTGGAAAACGTGGCCATGCTGGTGGATTCCATTGTGAAGGCCAAACCCTCGGGGTCCAAAGGCCAGTATATTCGCTCCATCTCTCTAGCCACCACTCAAGGGCCCGGCATAAAGCTGGACCTGCCTTCTATCTTAGCTCTGAAAATAGAATAGACGAGACTGTTGCGCCATAGACGGTGGGTGGCCAGAAGGCCTTAAAACATGCCCACCCAGGCAAGAGCGGTTCAAATGTATAAAAAGCCAGGGGATGTAGCAAACCCCTTGGGACGGAAACCGGCTTCTGCATATAATAGGCGCAGAAGCCTTTATAATTTATAATCCATCTTAATAGTAAGGGGAAAGAGGTAAAATGCCAACGGAACGAAAAATAGAGGCGGTGAAGGAGCTGGAGGAGATCCTGTCCCATTGCACCATCGCCATCGCCACAGACTACCGAGGTCTTTCGGTGGGTGAGATGAGCCAACTACGGCAGAAGCTGCGGGAGGGGGAACTCCAATACAAGGTGATAAAAAATAGCCTGGCCCATATAGCCGCCGAGAGGACGGGTAGAGAGGCCTTTAGGGTCTTTCTAAGAGGGCCTACAGCTATAGCTTACAGCTATGGCAATGTCACGGTATCGGCTAAAATATTGGTGGATTACATTCGCACCTCCCGAAGCATACTGAGTATAAAAGGGGCCTTGCTAGATCAACAAGTGCTCTCACCGGACCAGGTATCCTCTCTTGCGGCCCTACCCCCCAGGGATGTCCTCATATCCCAGGTGATAAGGGGCATTAAAGGTCCCATGTTCGCATTACACTCGGTTCTCGACAATCCATTACAGCAGTCCCTTTACTCATTGCATAATGTACTCAGCAGCCAAATACGCGGACTTGCAACGGTGCTTCAAGCCAGAACGAAGCAACTGGAAGGCAGCTAAAAAGAGAAACTAAGATTAATAGGAGGCATAACGATGGCCAAAGAAAAAACCATGACCAAAGAGGAGATGCTGGATGCCATAAAGGGCATGACGGTGGTGGAGCTGGCGGAGTTGGTGAAGATGCTGGAGGAGGAGTTCGGGGTTAGCGCCGCCCCAGCGGTACCCATGGCACCGGCAGCGTCGACAGCAGCACCTGCTACTCCCGAAGTCGCCCCCGCTGAGGAGGAGAAGACAGAATTCAACGTTATTCTGAAAGAGATCGGCCCCAACAAGATCAACGTTATCAAGGCGGTGCGGGAGGTTACTACCTTAGGGTTGAAGGAGGCCAAGGAGCTGGTGGAGAGCGCCCCCAAAGCGGTGAAGGAGGCAGTAAACAAAGAGGAATCAGACACCGTCAAGGAAAAACTGGAGAGTGCCGGGGCCACCGTGGAGGTCTCTTAAAAAGCCCTGTCAGCACAAAGGGCAACTTCTAAGCTTTCACAAGAAGAGCGCTCTTTGGGGTTGGACTCTTCACCATCATCATCCATGGAGGTATAGAGTGAATAAGGAAAGGAATTTAGGCATATGCAACATGCCTGATTGCGAGAATCAGGCGAAATGGGAGTGTCAATACTGCGCTCGCTTATTGTGCGATGATTGTGCTCGCCCCATGGAAGGCATAGTCTGCTACGAATGTTTTGTCAAAGGGTTTTAGGATAACACCTGCAGGGCAAACGGCTTCTTATCTACCGAGGAGGTAAAGATGGAAAAGTGCTCGTCCTTGGCCAATGCCATCAATGAGGAGCGTCTCCTGGATACCCTCCGGGAGATGGTACGGGTCCCCTCTCCCTCCGGCCAAGAGGGAGAGATAGGGGAGTTTATTGGGGAGAAATGCAGGAGATGGGGCTTGGATGCCAGAGTAAAGCCGGTAGGCGATGGTCGAGTGAATACAATTGTTCGCCTTCCAGGAGAGGAGCCAGGGCCTACTTTCCTTTTCAATGGCCACTTGGACACCCAGCCCCTGGCTCCAGGTTGGACCTTGTCTCCATACGAGCCTTTCATTAAGGATGGGTATCTCTACGGTTCTGAGACCAATAACATGAAAGCGGCCAACGCCGCCATGCTGGAGGCCCTCCTCATCCTGCAGGAGACTAACACCCTTAAAAAAGGAAACATAATAGTAACTTTTGTAGCCGCCGAATGCGATAAGCAGGGACTGGGCACTCAGCACACCCTCCAAGACGGCATCAAGGCCGACTGGGCCCTGGTGGGGGAGCCTACCGACCTTAACATACTGACGGCCCACGTGAACCCGGTTCAGTTGAAGATAACCACCTACGGCAAGCCCGCCCATCAGTTCATGAGAGAGCAGGGCATCTGCGCCATTCAGAAGATGCTGAAAGTGATGAACGCCCTAGGAGACCATATCATCACCCATACCCCCCACCCCGATTTCCAGAAGGTTCCTCGATTGAACATAGGACTGATAAAGGGAGGGGAGTTCGCTAGCCAGACCGCCGCCCGCTGTGAAATAGTGGCAGATATTCGGGCGGTGCCCGGCATGACCGTTGAAAGCATCACACAGGATATTCAAAAAGTGCTGGATCAACTACAGAAGGAAGACCACGAGATAAAAACATCGGTGGAGGAGTACAACGGTCTGCCCTTCGGCAGCAGAGAGCCTTACACAATTTCAAAAGACGAGCCCATAGTGCAGGTTACCAAGGAGGTCTGTAAAATCGTGCTTCAGAGGGAGCCAAGGGTGGGGCCACTATTTCCTCATCTAATCTACTGGTCCGACGCCCCCTTTTTAATGCAGGCTGGTATACCTACCGTTATCTGTGGCCCGGGGACCGTGGAGCAAATGAACGCCCCCGATGAGCATATCGAAGTAGCCAGGGTAATACAGACGGCCAAGGTCTACGCCATGGTGGCAGCGGAGTTGACCCAGAGATAACGTGAGTCGCCTGTCCTGTTCAGTCCTTCTCAAGAATAGGGGAGAAGACCACTATCCCCGGCGCCTCAGGAGGTAAGATGGCTAAAGCGGAGAGCATAGAGTACCACCCTACCATTCACGATCTGCCCGCAGGGGAGAGGCCCCGAGAGCGGCTGAGGGATCACGGCGCCCATTCCTTGAGTAACGCCGAACTTCTGGCCATCATATTGCGTACGGGGATGGCCTCGGAAAACGTTCTAAACCTCTCGGCTAGGGCACTGGCCCGCTTCAACGGTTTGGCCGGTCTGGCTCAGGCCAGCTTCCGAGAGCTCTGTGCTGAACGGGGTCTGGGCGAAGCTAAAGTGGCGCAGCTTAAGGCGGCTATGGAGCTGGGAAGGCGCTTGTTGTCCACCCATCCAGAGGAGCGCGTGGTGGTCAAGTCCCCCGATGATGTAGCCAACCTGCTCCTCGCCGAGATGAGTCTCCTGGAGCAGGAACATCTGCGAGTGGTGCTTCTCAACACCAAGAATCAGGTGATGGGTATCCCTGAGATTTACATAGGAAACGTCAACACCTCACTCATCAGGGTAAGTGAAATCTTTCGTGATCCCATTAGAGAGAACTGCCCTGCCCTAATAGTGGTCCACAA
>JAZGDP010000084.1:0-2628 GCA_036477885.1 Dehalococcoidia bacterium | reverse complement strand
GTAGCACTCTGGCGCCACCGGCGGATAAAAATGGCTACACAGCCGCTCAGGGTTCGACAAACCACCATGGCGGCCGGAGGTAATCCGCTCACCCTGAGCCTGTCGAAGGGTGGGTAGCTACTTTCATTGTAGCAATTTGAAGGAAAGGGCATGTGACTTATCTAATTTTCATCCAGCAGTAAAGCACGTGGCCGCTTCTCAGCGCCCCCTTTATAGGGTAAAATACACTATCTTGGTTTATGCACATGCTCTAAATACACAATGCGGCTCAGATCCTTAGAGGGGTGATCGAGGGATAGTAAGGAGGCTTTTTAGGAAATGGTTGCCGATCTGCCCAAGGCTGTGATGGAAAGAAAGGGCGAGCTGGTCCAGTTGAGGAGGGACTTTCATCGATACCCCGAGCTCTCTTTTCAGGAGAAGAGGACATCCTCTATAGTGGCGGATAAACTCCGAGAGGTGGGGCTAGAGGTGGAGACAGGCGTTGCCAGGACCGGAGTGGTGGGGCTGCTCTGCGGGGTAGCCATCCGGGTAAGACCCTCCTTATTCGTGCCGATATGGATGCCTTGCCCCTGGAGGAGGCCAACGATGTGCCCTATAAGTCCCAAAACAAGGGCGTAATGCATGCCTGCGGCCACGATGGCCACACAGCCATTTTGCTAACTACAGCCTCTGTCTTAGCCCAATATAAAGACGCTATCAAAGGGAACGTGAAGTTCGTGTTTCAGCCCGCCGAGGAGTTTGGCGGAGGAGAAGGAGGAGCACTGCCCATGGTCCAAGAAGGGGTGTTGGAGGAGCCCAAGGTGGATGCGGCCATTGGTCTTCACCTATGGTCTCTCAGGCCCACAGGAAAGATCGCAGTGCGGGATGGGGGCTTCATGGCCGGCCAGGGTGAATTGAGGGCTGTGATAAAGGGTAGGGGAGGGCACGGCGCATTGCCCCATCAGACGGTGGATCCCATTGTGGCCAGCGCTCAGTTCATTACTGCTCTACAGACCCTGGTCAGCCGGGAGGTGCCAGCCCTTAAATCGGCGGTGGTGAGCATCTGCACCATTCATGGAGGGACTGCCTTTAATATTATCCCCGATGAAGTGGTGCTGAAAGGCACCTTTAGATATTATGATGAGGAGGTGCGGGATACCCTGATAGAAAGGATAGAGGGGATTCTAAAGGGGATAACCTCCGCCCTTAATACGAAATATGAGTTAAGATGTAGATCTGACTGCCCTCCGGTGTTAAATGATAAGGGGATGGTAAAGTTCATCAAGAAAGTCGCATCCTCGGTAGTGGGAGAGGGGAACGTTGAGCTAGGTGAACCCATCATGGGCGCCGACGACGTCTCCGAGTTTCTGCTTCGAGTTCCCGGTTGCTACTTTTTCCTTGGGGCAGGCAGTCCAGAGCGAGGTTTTGACCACCCACACCACAGCCCGGACTTCGACATCGATGAGGAGGCTCTGCCCGTTGGGGTGGTGGTATTCTGTCGGGCGGCCCTGGAATACCTATCTTAGCTTTACGTCTGGGGTATCGTTGGAAGGAAAGGAGGTTACAATGTCTTCCTATTTATATATAGGCACTGACGCCGGCCACCTTTTTACGGCAAACCTTGGCTACGCATCTGATTTTGTAGACCAAAGAAAGAAGGCTTTAACAGAATCTGGCCTCAAAGTTCTTAAACAAGAGAAGGGTTCCTGGCGAGAGGTTGCCTCTGCCTTTAGCGATAGGACTGTGGAATGCATCGCCTTCAGGGGTGATGACCCTTCTTCCCTCTACGTTTGCGTGCGCCATCAGGGCGTCTTTTACAGCAAGGAAGGAAGCCCCTGGAAGATACTGTTGGAGGCAGACGTCTGGGCCGTGGCAGTATCTCCCCACGATCCAGCGGTTATGTACGCCGGTGTAGAGCCAGCGAGCATATTTCGCAGCACCGACGCCGGCCATACATGGAAAGAACTGGCTGCGGTAGGGCAGTTACCCAGCGCCCCCACCTGGACCTTCCCAGTGCCTCCTCACATCCCTCGTGTGCGTACTTTATCTGTAGACCCTCAGGAACCGATGACTATATATGCAGGGGTGGAGGTGGGGGGTGTTATTAGGAGCCGTGACGGCGGAGAAAGCTGGGAAGAGCTGAACCAAGGCATTGATCCTGACATCCACCACCTTGCCCTTCATACTCAGCAGCCTGGCCTCATCTATGCCGCTACAGGGGATGGGTTTTATCGAAGTGAAAACGGTGGCGCTAGCTGGCAGAGAGCCCACCGAGGGTTAGAGGCATCTTATACCGTTCCTCTGGCCTTTTGCTCAGGTACACGGGCCCTTGTCGTTGTAGGCGCAGCTACAGACGATCCGACATTTTGGGATAGGCCTGAAGGGGCCCAGGCGGCATTGTATCGCAGCATACAGCAAGGCCAGAATTGGGAGAAGCTATCCCGAGGGCTGCCGGCCTCCTTTAACGCAATGTTGAGAAGCGTGACCATAAATCCCGCTCGACCCGATTCGGTCTACGCCGGCACCGACGACGGGGAGCTATTCGCCAGCGAAGATGAGGGAGATAGCTGGCATCTCATCGCCAAGGGCCTTCCCCCTATTCGGACCTTAAAGGTGGCCACGGTGTAGTGGTGTAGATGAGAACTGCTA
>JAZGDP010000083.1:0-5141 GCA_036477885.1 Dehalococcoidia bacterium | reverse complement strand
GGAATGGACGTAGAATCGGTGTGCGGCGGCTTTGGCCGATGTTCCAGGTGCAGGGTACGGGTCGCCTCTGGAGAGGTAACCTCCGTCACCGATGCAGAGAGGAGATATCTTTCGGAAAGGGAGCTGGCCCGGGGGATGAGGCTTTCGTGCCAGACATTTCCTAGAGGAGAGGTGGTGGTGCTGGTGCCCAAGATATCGGGCAGGATCCAGGCAAGGGTAAAGCTTGCTCGGGGCAAGAAGCTCGACTGGGACGATCCGTACGTCGTGAAGCGTGCTATATCCCTCAATGTCACGGAGACTAGCGCCGGAGAGCCACCCTGGAGACGCATTCTGGAGAAAATCTCCAAGGTAGAAAAGGTCAAGTTCGTGACATCTTCTTGCTACAAGAATCTGTCTCCAGATCACCTCTCGGGGGAGGGGGTAGTGACCGGGGTCATATGTAACGGCCGGCTTATGGCCCTGGAAAAGGGAAATACCACAGGCTACAACTATGGTGTGGCCATTGACATAGGTTCGGCGACGGTGGTGGCATATCTGGTGGACCTTAATAGCGCTACAGTGCTGGATGCTGCCGCCTGCACTAATGGCCAAAGCACATGGGGTGGAGATGTCATGAGCAGGATAAACCATGCCCTCACCAACGCCACCGGCCTGAACGAGCTTCACGGAAGGGTTATAGACGATGTTAACAGGCTCATCTCGGAGCTTTGCGAGAAGGCCGATATATCGAAAAAGAATATCTACCGTATCACCTTGGTGGGTAACACCGCCATGCACCACTTCTTCTTCGGTCTGGACACAGCGACGTTGGGGCTTGCCCCGTATGTACCCCAGCGTCGGGACGGGATAGAGCTCCTGGCGAGGGAACTGGGTATCGAGGTGAATAAGGAGGCGAGGCTCTATTTTCTTCCCCTTATTGGCGGATTTGTCGGGGCGGACACCATTGGTGTCATCATGGCTACGGGCTTCTGGAGGACGAATAAGCTCACCCTGGCCGTCGACATAGGCACCAACGGCGAAACGGTGTTAGGCAACAAGGAGCGGATGCTCTGCTGCTCCAACGCCGCTGGCCCGGCTCTTGAGGGAGGGCAAATCGCCTTCGGCATGAGGGCCGTGCCCGGTGCCATAGAGAGGGTAAAACTTAAACGGGACGGCGATGTACGCACAAGGATAATAGGCAACATACCCCCCAAGGGTATCTGTGGCTCGGGAGTGATAGAGGTCCTGGCCCTGCTGCTGGAGAGTGGCATAGTGGGACCCTCGGGAAGGATGCTTCCACCAGAGGCGCTACCTGAGACGGTCCCGGCGCCGCTAAAGCGCCGTGTGGTAGAGGACGAAGATGGGGTACAGTTTGCACTGGTGGAAGAGTGGGAGACATCCCTGGGAAAGCCTATCTATTTCACCCAGAAAGACGTGCGCCAGGTGCAACTGGCCTCAGGCTCCATTGCCGCGGCCAAGCACATTCTTTTAAAGGAGATGGGGAAAGAGCTTTGGGATATAGAGCAGGTACTGGTGGCCGGCGCATTTGGCAATCATATAAGCCCCATGAGCGCCGTGCGTGTAGGGCTAATACCCAACCTTCCGCTAGAAAAGTTAAGATTCGTGGGGAACGCCGCCGGCGATGGAGCCAAGATGGCGCTTACATCAAAAAAACATCTAGAGCTTGCGGACTACGTCCATAGGGTCGCGGAGCACGTAGAGCTGGCCGGGAGGCAGGACTTCATGGAGCTGTTCATGGGGGCTTTGACCTTCCCTCAGTACCCGTAAGGGGTAGAAGCCCCTACTCCTGACTCATGTCTATTGGTGGCTTTCTTAATGGCTTGTGGCTACACGACAAGCACAAGTCCAGTCCATAAAACCTTGTCGGCATCTGCGGGGAAGGAAATCCGCCAGTCAACATTTTTCGCTGTTCTGACTACATCTATTCCACAGGCTTCCATTGAAGGCCTGGCTTCGTAGGGGCGCTTGCAGGGCAAGCTTGTATCACATGTTTCGCACAAACGACACTCCCCAGCTACAAGCCCCAACGATAGGTAATAACCCCGCTTAACCGCCTCCCGCTCCAGCTTCATCGAGACGCCGTGAAGCCTGAACCAAAGAGGAGTGAAGGTATCTCGTCTGGCCTGGATAAAGTCATTATTTCTGAAGAGACGGCAATACCATTCATCCTTAACCTGGACCAGGGATTTGAGGTCATCTGTCGCCACACCCTCCACTTGAAACAGGATTCCGTGATGATATCTCTTGAGATATTCCCTGAACTCTGTAGCTGCCGGGCTGTGGGGAGGACACATCAGATTGTGCCCATACCATTCACAGGGCGGCAGTTTACATTTCATTGTCACCCGCTCATCAACAACGACCTGTTCCGCCTTTATAGCTATAGCCTTATTGGCACCATATTCGATGGCCAGGTCTGTGAGAGCCCTCAGGTCGGCGTCAACGTCGCACTCTGAACGGCTGTTGGCCAACCCTTCGACCAGAGGAGTAGCTCTTAATTTTTGCATTCTATCCATGGTTTATCTCCTCAATGAGGTTTTCTTCCTTAGCCACGACTTCGAAACATCGCCGGTCCCTCGCTCTACTGTTTCCCAAACCACTGTTTGAATGGGTCCTGACTTTTCCTCTCCTATTTTGAGGAAAGGATCTTGACCAAAACAGTTAAGGGCTCTCCAGCCCCTTCTTTGAGCTCTAGAGCCCCAGAAACGCCTTTATCTTGTCAACCGCCGTGCCTGCGTCGGAAGCGAAGCCATCGGCACCGATCTCTTTGGCGAAGGCTTCCGTTATGGGAGCCCCCCCTACGACCACTTTCACCTTGTGACGCAATTCCGCTTCCTCCAAGGCTTGGATCACTTTGTGTATACCTGGCATAGTCGTTGTGAGCAGAGCCGATATTCCTACGATATCGGGCATTTCATCCTCGACTGCGGAAACAAAGCGTTCCGGTGATACGTCTACCCCCAAGTCCTTGACTTCAAACCCGGCCCCCTCCACCATCATGCCCACCAACGTCTTCCCTATGTCGTGAAGGTCTCCTTGTGCCGTTCCGATCACCATTTTCCCCATGGGCTTTATCCCACTTTCCTGAAAGAGGGGTTTGAGCAAGGCGATCCCTGCTTTGAGGGCCTGGGCCGACTGTAATACCTCGGGGAAAAACATCTCATTGTTCTTGAACTTTACGGCTACGACGTTCATCCCAGCTAAAAGCCCGTTATTGAGAATTTCACGGGTGGGGATGCCCTCCTTTATAGCCCGCTCGGTGAGCTCTCTCACCCCCGGTTGTCCCATCATGTCATCTACCCAAGGGCAGTCCTTATCGGCCCTTCCCTTGATGATATTGCGGGCTATCTTTTCCAGGTCCACCATGAATCTATTCCTCCTTTTGAATGGATTTCCACCTATTTTTATGGGAGTTTCTTGGCATTCACAAAACCAGGCGCTCCTTCCTGTAGGCATTTATGTACCCCAGGCAGTTATCGTCTTGGCCTAGGATCATTTCAGTAGTGATGAGGTTAGACATGAGGCGTTGGTCGCACGGGTCTAAAATGGGCGCATCGAGGCCCCTGGCCATCGCTGCGGTGAGAAAATTCTGATTAATCAACTTTCGCAGGGGAAGCCCGAAGGAGATGTTACTTAGACCGCAACTGGTGTGTATACCGGGAAAGCTCTCCATAATCTTTTGGATGGCATCGAGGGCGACTATAGCCGATTTAGGATCAGCGCCGATGGGGAGCAGAATGGGATCGATGTAGATATCGCTTATGCTGATCCCAGCACCAAGCAGCAGCTCCACAAGTTTACTCGCATGGCGCATGCGGTCTTCAACCGTGACCGGCATCCCGCTATCGTCCATGCACAGCGCAATCACCCCAGGCCGGTAGTCACGCACCAGGGGCAGTATCGCCTCGACCCGTTTCGCCTCCAGGTTGATGGAGTTGAGGATCGGACTCCCCTTAACTGCTCGCAAACCGGCCTCCAACGCCCTGGGATTAGGGCTATCGATACAAATGGGGATATCGATGGCCTGTTGGATGGTGGTGATGGCCCAGGTGATGTACTCTTCCTCAAGCTCCATCATAGTAGCGGTATTGACATCGAGATAGTCGGCGCCGCACTCCACCTGCTTTCTGGCCTCGGCTAAGAGAAACTCGATGTTCTTCTCCCGCACGGGTTCCTCCATTGGCGGTCGGCTGGTGTTGATCCGTTCCCCAATGATTAACATCTCATCTCCTTAATCGCCTATTGAGGGCTGCGACCGAGGAAGCTGGGCAGCATCAGCAGCAGTTACTTCCTCAGAGGTGTGATGCAGGCCACACTCCCTGAGCAGAATGGGCACCGCCTCGTCCCAGCCCACTGCCATGATGTGCACGCCTTTCACCCCCTTGATAGCCCGTATCTGGGCGATGGTTTCGATAGCGAGCTCTATGCCTTCCCTTTCAGGGTCGCGAGCGCTTTGCATACGTTTTACAACCTCGGCTGGAATGCGCATACCTGCAAGGGAATCCCTCATATAGGCCAAACCCCTCGCCGACTTCACGGGGCAGACTCCAGCCAGAATGTAGACCCGCTCATCCAAACCTAAATCGCACACTACTTGCATGAATTGTTCAAAGAGAGGTAGATGAAACACTGCCTGGGTCTGAATGAACTCCACCCCGGCTCGCACCTTCTTGAGCAACCGCAATGGCCGGTACTCAAAGGGTTGGGCAAAAGGATTGGCAACACCGCCGATGAAGAGGTTTGGAGGTTCCTTCAAAAGGGTGCCATTATCCAACCTGCGCTGATCCCGCATACGACGAACCATACTAATGAACTGAATGGAGTCGAGATCGAAGACTCCCTTGGCCATAGGGTGGTCGCCACGACTCTGGTGGTCTCCCGTTAAACACAGAACATTACGTATCCCTAGGGCACTGGCGCCAATAATTTCACTTTGAATTGCCAGCCTGTTCTTATCACGACAGGTGATCTGCAAAACCGTCTCCAGCCCCTCTTGCTGAAGGAGGACACAGGCTGCCAGACTTGCCATCCTCACCTGGGCACTGACATTATCGGTAACGTTGACCCCATCCACCTCTCTATAATGGACGCTGTGCCGACGCACCCAATCGGCACTGGCGCTACGGGGCGGTGGCAGCTCC
>JAZGDP010000082.1:0-2895 GCA_036477885.1 Dehalococcoidia bacterium | reverse complement strand
CACGCCCACCCCCGGCTGGTGGAGGCCCTGAGCCAGCGGCTTAGAGAAGGCATCATGTATGCCATGCCCACCGAGGAGGCAGTCCTGCTGGCCGATGAGCTGCGTCGCAGGTTTTCTCTCGACATGGTCCGCTTCTCCAACTCCGGCACCGAGGCGACCATGGACGCCATCCGGTTGGCCCGAGGAGTCACCGGCAGGGACCTAGTGGTGAAGATTGAGGGCTCCTATCACGGCCACCACGACTATCTCCTCATCTCGGTAAAGCCCCCGGCGGAACAATTAGGACCTCCAGATCGGCCTTCAGCTGTTCCCTTCTCCAAGGGCATCCCCAAGAATGTGGCCGACATGACCCTTGTGATCCCCTTCAACCAGCCTGCGGCGCTGGCCCGGACCCTGGAGGAGCACGCCGGGCAGGTGGCCGCAATCATCATTGAGCCTGTAATGATGAACATAGGGATCGTATACCCGGCTCCAGGATATCTTGAAGCGGTGCGCGATATCACACGCCAGCACGATGTGGTCCTCATATTCGATGAAGTGAAGACCGGTGTGACCATCGCTGCTGGGGGAGCCTGTGAACACTTTGGCATCCAACCTGACCTTGTCTGCATGGCCAAGTCTATTGGCGGTGGCGTGCCCATCGGAGCCTTTGGGGGCCAGAAGGAGCTAATGGAGCAGGTGGCTAAAACAGGAGGGGTCGCCCATTTGGGCACCTTTAACGGAAACCCGCTGGCGATGAAGTCAGGGCTGGTGGCCTTAACGGAGATCTTGACGCCCAAAGCCTATGAGCAGTTCCAAAGGCAACAGGACAGGCTTGTCTCCGGGTGTCAGCGAATCATCGAAGAGTACGCCCTACCCATGTACGCTACCGGCCTCGGGGCAAAAGGTTGTGTGATGTTTGTCCCTGAGCCCCTCTCCGATTACCGAGGGTATATGAGTATTGACAAGAACCTCGCCACCTTACACTTCTTTTATCTGATGAATCGAGGCATAGCCATGCCTTCGGGCCTGGATGAACAATGGACGCTTTCGGTGCAGCACACCGACGAGGACATCGAGGCTCATCTGGCCGTCTTCGAGGAGTTTGCTCGGGACGTGACCGCAAGCAGATAGGCGACTATCCGGTGTTATAGACATGCTTGCCCTATTGGGGGTATATAGGTCTGCTGCCGCAGCGGGCCTCCTTCTTCAGCAGAAGGATGTTTCGACCCTTTCACCGGTGAACTCTACAAAGAGAGGTAGGTAGATGAAACTCAGCCTAGAGGAAGTAAGGCATATAGCTACTCTGGCCAGGGTGGGGATGACCGAGGAGGAGATGGAGCAATTGCGGGGACAGCTTTCCGATATCCTGGAGCACTTCGAGGTGCTTAAACAGGTGGATACTACCGATGTGCCCCCCACCTCTCATCCCATAACCATGGGCAACGTGCTCAGAGAGGATCAGGCATCCCCCTCCTTCACCCGGGAGGAGATAATGAGCAACGCCCCTCAGGAGGAAGAGGGGCACTTCAAGGTGAAGCTCATTCTGGGATGACCAGTAAGACCTTGGCCATGAGCGATAAATTGCACCAATTGACGGCCCACGAAGCCCACGACCTATTGAAGGCCGGGGAGGTGTCCTCGGTAGAGCTGACCAGGGCGGTGCTGGAGCGCATAAGCCAGCTGGAGGATAGGGTTCGGGCCTTCGTCACCGTCACCGAGGAGCTAGCCCTAGAGCAGGCCCAAAGGGCCGATGAGAGCATCAGGGCAGGGAATACGGGGCCCCTTACTGGGGTGCCCATGTTGATTAAGGACGTCATCTGCACCAAGGGTGTGCGCACCACCTGCTCCTCCAAGATGCTGGAGAACTTCATACCTCCTTACGATGCCACGGTGACCCAAAGGCTCTATGACGCCGGCGGGGTCTTGGTGGGGAAGAGCAATATGGACGAGTTCGCCATGGGCTCATCCACGGAGAACTCCGCCTTTGCCTCCACTGGAAACCCCTGGGACCTGGAGCGAGTGCCGGGAGGCAGCAGCGGTGGCTCGGCAGCGGCGGT
Source organism: Dehalococcoidia bacterium (assembly GCA_036477885.1). Classification (GTDB taxonomy): domain Bacteria; phylum Chloroflexota; class Dehalococcoidia; order JAZGDP01; family JAZGDP01; genus JAZGDP01. The sequence continues at coordinate 856 of JAZGDP010000082.1, read as the reverse complement.
AGCTGCCGACGAGACTCTATATGCCCTGGGCTCCGACACCGGCGGCAGCATTCGTCAGCCCGCCGCCTTCTGTAGCATAGTGGGGTTAAAGCCCACCTACGGCCTGGTGAGTCGTTACGGGCTGGTGGCCTTCGCCAGCTCCTTGGACCAGATCGGCCCCTTGACCAAGGACGTCACCGACTGCGCCCTGGTGCTGAACGCCATAGCCGGCTACGAACCTAGAGATTCCACCTCTGTTCACTATGAGGTACCCGACTATACTCGCTGCCTCATCCCCGATGTAAAGGGCCTTCGACTGGGCGTACCCAAGGAGTACTTCGCCGAGGGGATTCAGGAGGATGTGAAGGAGGTGCTCAGGAGGGCCATCGCCAAGCTGGAGGAGCTGGGGGCGGAGGTAGACTGGGATGTCTCCCTGCCCCATACCCCCTACGCCCTGGCCGTTTATTATATCATCGCCCCTTCGGAGGCATCGGCCAACCTTGCTCGATATGACGGCGTCAAGTACGGCTACTCTTACCAGGACACCGAGAACATCTGGGAGGCCATGGAGAAGACCCGCCAGTACGGCTTCGGCCCCGAGGTGAAGCGGCGCATCATGCTGGGCACCTATGCTCTCTCGGCGGGCTATTACGACGCCTATTACCTCAAGGCTCAGAAGGTGCGAACCCTGATAAAGCGGGAGTTCGATGCCGCCTTCGAAAAGTACGACGCCCTGGTAACCCCCACCACCCCTACCCCGCCCTTCAAGCTGGGGGAGAAGGTGGAGGACCCCTTCCAGATGTATATGAACGATATCCTCACCATCCCCGCCAACATAGCGGGCATCCCTGCCATCTCGGTGCCGGCGGGGTTCTCC
>JAZGDP010000081.1:0-3545 GCA_036477885.1 Dehalococcoidia bacterium | reverse complement strand
CTGGTCTCCCCCAGCTCCAATCTGCCTATCCGGTGCCCAATGGCTACATCCTCCAGATGATACTTCTCCTGCACCTCGTCCACTATCTGCTGAAGCTTCCTCTCGGCCATCTCCGTATAAGCGTCGTACTCCATATACTGTAAGTGCTTGGGAGGGGGTAGGTCCCGCACCGTACCAAGGAACATGACGATGGCGCCGTTGGTATGTTTCCGTACTCGCTCCAGGAACTCCTCGTTGTTTATGGGTTTTTCCGTTATCACTATCACCTTTAGCCTCCGCTCACGGGAGGGATGAGGGCCACCTCATCGCCATCCATGAGAACCTGGTTAAAAGGCACATACTCGCCGTTAACAGCGGCAACTACACTATTGGGGTGAGCTATTACTTTAGGGAGTTCCTCTGTGACCTTTTCCAGTAAGGTGGCCACGGTGGCACTCTCCTCAAGCTCCAGCTCCATCGTCCCCTTACCGCTTTGCTCTCTATGGTAGGCGAAGAATCTCACCCTTACCTTCAGAGCTTACCTCCTCATCACTCATGTGATAGACCTAAAAACTGTATAAATTATAACTGAAGGCGGCTTGGGAGTCTAATAGTCCCTAGTTTTTCCGATCCCTTCGTTGACACCTGTCAAAGATACGTGATAGCATGGCTTGGAACCGTCCGAAGGAGGTGGGCATGACCATAGACATTCACACCCATTTATGGGTGAAAGAGCATTTTTCCGATACCTGGTGGAAAACCTCTGCCACTTTCCTCTCCCAGGCCACCAGCCAAATGGAGCGCTCCGGCACTCCCCAGGAGGTATTGGAGAAGTTTCTCCCCGAGAGCTTCGATCCGAGGGGCGAGATCTGCGTTAGGCTCATGGATGAAGCGGAGATAGAAAAGAGCGTGATCATGCCTATCGACTGCGGACTAGGGTTGGGGGAGGGATCCAAGAGCATCGAGGAGCAGAATAGGGACCTGGCCTCGGTGGCCAAGAGATATCCGGGGCGTTTCATATTCTTCTGCTCCATAGACCCCAGGAGGGAGGGGGCCCTCGATTTTTTGGAAAAGGCGGTGAAGGAGTGGGATGCTAAGGGATTTAAGCTACAACCCGTGATGGGCCAACTCTACCCCTGGGACGAGGCGGCATACCCCCTCTACCAAAGGCTGTCCCAGTTGGGCTTGCCGGTGCTCACTCACGTGGGCCCCATGTTCGAGCCTCTGGACTCCAAGTACGGGCACCCTCGTGAGCTGGATAGAGTGCTCAGGGATTTCCCCAATCTTACCATCATAGCGGCTCACATCGGCTACGCCTGGTGGCGAGAGCTAATAGAGGTGGCCCAGAAGAGGCCTAACCTGGTGTGTGATTTCTCCAACCTCCAGAACTCCGCCAACGAAAATTACGGTCGCTTCTGTCACGTCCTTCGCAGGGTGTTAGACGGCTTTGGCAAGGATAGGGTACTATTTGGCACCGATGGCCCATTCTGGGACCCCTGGCTTTCCAGGAAGTGGTGGGTAGACCTCATAAAGAACCTTCCCACCCAGGCGCCCGAGGGCAGCCGATTTACTGAGGAAGAGATAAATGCCATGCTCTACGGCAGCGCCCAAAAGCTTTTGGCCTCCCCCACTTAGCGAACGACCCTTCTCTATTGGAGGTGAGGACAAGGTATCTCTGAAACTAACCACTATACAGGCTGAAAGCTTCCACGCCATGAAAGGAGAGAGGTGTCCAAGGAGATAATAGACCTGGGCTGGCAACTGTATGACAGGCCTGCCTCTTCCCTAGCGGTTAAAAAGGGGGACCTGTTGTTTATTTCGGGGCAGGCGGGGGTAGACCCGGCTACGGGAAAGGTGGTTGGCCAGGGGGACATAGTGGCTCAAACTCATAAGGCCTATGAGAATGCGGCAGCGGTGCTGGAGGCGGCGGGGGCCAGCTTCGATGATGTGGTGAAGACCAACGAGTTCATTACCACCCTGGAGAACTATAAAGGCACTGCCGATATTCGCCGCGAGTATCTAACCGGGGGTCTCCCTGCCTCTACAGGTATCATCGTCCGGGAGCATTCCCGTCCCGGCGTTCTCATCGAGATTGAGTTCATCGTCTCTTTGGATAAAAGTTCCCCAAAAGAGATCATCAACCCCGGCTGGGACTTCTTCTCCAGATACAGCTTCTCCCCCGGGGTGAGAAAAGGCAACCTGCTTTTCACCTCGGGCTTTACCGCCGGTGAATATGACTCCACCACCGACACCATGTTCGCTCGAGACGATATGGTGTACCAGACCAACTTCATCTACGATAAGCTCAATGCTATTCTTGAGGCAGCAGGGGCCAGCTTCGCCGAAGATGTGGTGCAGACGGTGGATTACATCACCACTCGCAAAGATTACCGGGCCACGGGCGACACACGGAGAAAGCACTTCAGGGAGCTTATTCCGGCTTCCACCGCGATAGTTATACAGAAGCTTCTTCTAGAGCCGGCCTATAACGAAATAGACCTGATGGCTGTCTACGGCTCTAAAAAGGAGCTGATATACCCTAACTGGCCGGGAAGGGACTTCTCTAAATTTAGCTTCGCCCCCGGCGTCAAGAAGGGTAATATGGTGGTCATCTCCGGCCAGACGGCTAGTCAGATAGACCCCTCCACTGGAGAGGTGGTCATCAAAGGCGATGTGGAGGAGCAAACGAGGGCAATCTACCAGAAGATTAAGGACATTTTAGAGGCGGCTGGCGGCAGCCTGAGGGATCTGGTAAGAGTCACCCAATATCTCACCAGGGCGGAGGACAGCCTGGCCGCTGCAAAGGCTCGCCAGGAATTTTTCGGGGACGACTTTCCCACCGTCAACGAGGTGGTGGTGAACGGCATTTTTGGCCCCAACCCCATCATCGAGGTGGACGGCTATGCTATTCTGGATTAGTAAGTTATCCCGGGGGGAATTTAACTATGGTAGAGCGGGCTGGATATCTCAAAGAAAAATCACTCTATCAACCTGTAAAAACCGAGTTGGAAGCCATCATTAAAGCAAAGTTCCCTGAATTCCATTTAGAAATTACGGCTAAGAAATCCTTCAGTAATGAGTTGAAATCTCATATACCGCAGGGCAGAGACATAATTTTCCTCTTTTTGAAAGAGGCCTCCCCTGACATTACTGGTTTCATAAAGCAGCAAAATGGGGTGGATTTTTTAATAGCTGAAATCAAGGCTGAGAAGATAAAACTTAATGACATTTATCAGACTAAAAAGTATGCTGAGCTATTTGATGCCAGATATGCCTTACTTGTGTCAACCAAGGAAATTCCCGTAGAGATAAAGAGATTAAGCAAAGTCGTTTATTCCATGCTATCCTTACCTGCTTACAAGACTTTGACTATTGCAAACTTTGATAGCCACAGGGGCTTTGTCGAGTGGTTTCCTGAAAATCCCTTCTTAAAGGGCCAATAGATTCACTGACTCTAAATGTGTGCCTAGGAGGTGAGCCATGGATCTGGTGTTAACGGGCGGGAACGTACTGACCATAGACAACCAAAACCGCCGGGCGGAGGCGGTGGCGGTAGAGAAGGGGAG
>JAZGDP010000080.1:0-5130 GCA_036477885.1 Dehalococcoidia bacterium | reverse complement strand
GGAATACAGACCCGCTACGAAAACCCCGAGGAGATCCTCTCGGAGATAGCCGAGGTGCCCGATGAAGCGGCCACTGCCTTTCTGCAAAAGGTTTATTCAGCCCCCATCAAAGAAAACCTCATCGGAGAAAGGATAAAGGTCATAAAAGAGGGCGGGGCCCTCTGCGCCGTTTCGGTAACGCCTCAAAACACCAAGCGGTTCGCCCCCCTAGCGCAAGAGGCGGGGATGGACGTGTTTGTAGTGCAGTCCACCGTAACCACAGCTCGTCACGTCTCTCGCAGCTATCGAGGGTTAACCTTCTCCGACTTGTGTCAGCAGCTATCGGTGCCGCTCATAGTAGGGAACTGTGTGGGATTTCACAGCACCCTGGAGCTGATGGAGACCGGCATAGCGGGTATTCTGGTGGGGGTCGGGCCCGGGGCGGCCTGCACCACTCGAGAGGTTATCGGCGTGGGGGTGCCTCAGGTAACAGCCACCCTAGACTGCGCCGCCGCCAGGGATGAATATCTGAGAAGAACAGGGAGATACGTGGCTGTTATAACCGACGGCGGCATTCGCACCGGGGGCGATCTGTGTAAATCCATCGCCTGCGGCGCCGATGCGGTTATGCTGGGCACTCCCATAGCCCAGGCTCAGGAAGCGCCAGGCAGGGGCTTCAACTGGGGCATGGCCAATTCCCACCCCGCCCTTCCACGGGGCACTCGCATTCGAGTGGGAACCAAAGGCACCCTGGAGCAGATCCTCTTCGGTCCCACCTCGATGCACGACGGCACCCAGAACCTGATGGGAGCCCTGAAGACGGCCATGGGGGTGTGTGGCGCTCTAACCATAAAGGACATGCATAAAGCAGAACTGGTCATAGCCCCGGCCATCAAGACCGAGGGCAAGCTGTTTCAGCGGATGAAGGATACTGCCCCCTAACTTCTAATTGCTGGCAAACATCGGCCCTTATGGGCTCGAACCCTCCAAAAAGGCAACCCTCTTCAATGCCTTAGCGTTGATGCAAGGTAAGCAGCACAAGGTTCCCAGCAGACTCTAGCACATGTTTTTTATCCCAGAGGTGTATAGGGTTGCAAGTCCTATTGCGTTACCCTATAATCGCTTGCCATCCGTAGGAAGCGGCAAGGGCAATCGCCGTAGAATGGATGACCTTACCCATCCAGGTGAAGAGGAGGAAACGCCGTATCGGGTAGCAGATAGCCCCTGCGGCGATTCCAGCCAAGTCCACTAGAGGATTAGGGATGAGAGCGATGCTAAAAATGACAAGCCCCCCATGGTCATGCATATAGTGTTTCATCCTTTGATACAGTCGGAATCGCTGGACCCTTGACTGGCCGGCGTATCCCAGGGCATAGCCGGTGAGCTCACCGAAGGCCTTGCCGCTCCCCGCTACTAGGCCGACGAGGAAGGGGTTTAGAATGGCGCCAGCCACTATTAAGGCGACTCCACCGGGCGCCGGTAAGAAGAGGGTAGCGCTGCTTAAGAGGCTTATCAGAAACAGCCCTATATAGTCAGCGCTTTGGAATTCATCGAGGAAGCCGAAGGCGGCAAAGCTACCTGCTGTAATTATCGGCCCCGCTGCGATAAAGGAAAGCTGCACCGGCTTCTGCTGAACCCAGGCCATCTTGCCTACGCCACTTCTTGTACGGCAACCCTCGGCTCGTATCTCCGAGCGTATATCGGCAACAGCTTCTGTTGTTTCCACCACTCTGCTCATTTCTCTCTTGCCCAGTCCGGTCCCGCCCCAAACCCATTTCCACCCAAATGTCTATGTTCTGCACTAAAGGGCACTAGCAGTTGACACAACTTTTCTGTTCCTCCCGTTCCTGCGGCCCTACGGATCGCGTCACAACCCCAGGCTTTAATTGATCCGGCTTCAAGAGCGGCATCTGAAGGGCCTGTTGAGCCCTAGCGGCGGGTTTCAGGAGTCGTGGGGCGGTGATGCGAGCCAGTCTCAGGCGCCGGTAGAGTCCGAAGGGTAACTTATAGGCAAACTGGTCGATCAGCATCCTAGCTAGACCGGTTCGAATCATGGTGCTACTAGCGAAATAGGCGATGGTACCCAGGCCCGGGATGAGGGAGACGAGCATTACCGGGATCGAATGGACCGACCGTGCCGCACGATACTCTTCTTTGGTGACCCTCCCCTTGGCAAGGTCATATCGTGCTTTGAGGCGGAAGGTTAAAACCCACGCAAAGCGAGAAGCACTGCCGAAGGGGAAGCGTAGGGCTAGACTCAGGACAAGATGGGCCCCCAAGTGCTTCAAAAGACTCCGGACTTCCGATGTTGCCAGCGTCTCTCGTAAGGACGCTGCACGCTGTCCGTCGATCCTTCCCTCTCGCTCCCATCGGTCGATGCCCCCCTTTAAAAGGGCCTCGGCCATGGCCTCGGCCCTATCGAGGCGGCGGCCAATACCCTGGAAAACCTTACTCATATCCAGGCGGCGGTAGACTCGGCTAGCTAAGCGTCCCCAGATTCGTGGTTCCCTCTCCTTCCAGGCCTGGGTAGAGCGCTCGGCAGCGTCAATGGCCTGCCCCAGCTCCTCCAATCCTGAAGGCCCCAGGCTCTGCTTAAGCTCCGAGGCGTGACTATTCACATAGTTACGCAGCCGCACGAAATCCACATCGTCAAAGACGGGGAAGTGGCCATCGCGTAAATATGCCAAAAGCTGCTTCCAGGGCGGGCTGAAGGATACCAACGTCGATTCCAGGTCTATTAGCTTCAGGTCGCCCTGGGGGGTCCGAATGAAGTTGGAGTAGGCGTGGGGATTGCCAGGGGAGATCTGCCAGGTGGGTAGTCCTACCTCTTGAGAATACGAGTACAGGTTGGAAAGAGTGTCCTCTATTTCCCTGTTAGATTTTGGTGAGGTTCCGGGGATTAACTCGGTGACGAACTGGTAGTTACTTCCCCCGTTCCGAATCTCATAGAAGGCCGCTACCATATCGTGGCCAAATTGATGTTTGGTTAAAAGGCTCGCTATCTTGCGTTTAGCCGCTGCAGCCTCTAAGGCCTCCCTTCGACGTTGATATGGGAAGGGGGCTTGAAAAGCCAACCAATAGAGCCCTCTCACGAGCCGTGGCGGGTTGTATTCCTTGGCGGCCGTGCCCGCTCGTGCATCCAGGTAAACAGTGCTGGCAATGGATCGGGCTATCTTGATGCCATCGGGGAGTGGGGCAGGTTGCTTTCTTCTAAGGCGAGGCAGGTGAAAGGTATCCTCCTTGATGCTGCTATATATCCAGGCGATGCCAGCAAGCCCAATCAAGCCTAGGAGATAAGCCCCGAGAACATCGCTGGGCCAATGGGCCCCAACATAGACTCGAGACAGGGATGTGAGTCCAATAATCAAGACGGACAGCACCGGTAAAGCAACCCGAAGATGTCCTCGACGCAGATTGTAAATGGTGAGGAAGGTCAGGAGTCCGTAGAAAGTAATGGCGGCCGTGACATGGCCGCTGGGGAAGCTTGCGCCTCCTGAAAACTCAACTACCTCGATGATCTCTGGGGATGGGCGAGGCCGATCCACCAGAATGCGCAGAAATAGATTAGCCAGCCAGAGACCGCTCACTGAGAAGACAGCCATAGCCTCCAGGGGACGGCCTCGCAGGACCAAGAGGGCCATGACAACGACCCAAAGGGTGATGGCTATCGGGGCGGCGGTAAGGGCATTAGCTAAACTCAAAATGATGCTGAGCCCGGGGAAGCCCAGCGAGCGAACCCACTGGGCTATCTGAATGTCCGAGTTCGAGAAGGCCTGTTGGGACGCCTGTATGGACAGGACAATGAGGCCAGCTACCGCCAGCAGTACTGCGGCTGTTTCTACTACTGTTCTGCCTGTTATCCGCACTCTAAAGGTGTCCATGGTAGCCTCTCTTTATTTAGATGAGTTTGTTGTAGCTTTGGATGCCCATCTATCCTTGCTTGAGTCCATGATAGCTTGGAAACTCCCTGTAGTAATCAGGAGGATTACTGATTTTGCCAAAGCAAAAAGGTTGACCTTTAGATCAACCTCTTGGTGGATGGGACATCGTACTTCAGGATGACTAGCGGGGGTTTCGGTAGTGAGTCAATTTGACCATAGGGAGTTAGCAGATGCGGCAGTGCCGCTGGGGGTGCTTAAGAGGGCACCGGAGTGAGCGGCAGGCTCTATCTCATGTAAGGCACCAGATGGGGAAATCCTATCGTCAGGGTGAAGGGTTAGCGCTTGGTACAGGCTTTGATTAAGCTAAGCCTGCGATTTTATGTCTCGTACCCACAGAGAAGGAGCATGTATTAACCGCTGGTGCAGGGGAACAAGCAGAAGAACGATGAGGGCACCGAAGACGAAGCCACCTAAAACGTCACTGGGCCAGTGAGCCCCCAGGTAGACTCGCGACAACCCCATGAGAAGGATCATCGAGGCGAACACAGTGCGCAACAGAAAGATGCTCCTTTTTCGACTCGTGATATGGGGGGTGAGATAGAAAAGGAGGCCAAAGAGCGCCATGGCGGTAAGTGCGTGTCCACTGGGGAAGCCAAGGCCACTAAAGGTTTGCTGAACATCTATCAAGTCCCCGGAAGGACGAGGCCGGTCGATGAGCAACTTCAAAAAGGGGATGGAGATGGTAGCTAACCCCCCGGCGGCCACGGTGATACATGCGGCGCGGCATCTTCGTACCCAGAAAAGAGCGATGAATCCCAGGGAAAGGAGCGCCATAGGAAGGGCACCTCCAATAGCCGATATGACTACCATCGTCTTCGCCCATATCTCCGGACGAAATCCCTGAAGCCCATCGGCTATAGCCAGATCCCCGGGAAAACGGTCATAGACTATAGAGGTGACAGAGAGTACCACTGCCACCACGATAAGAACTGCAATACTTGTGCTTCGCATTAAATTAAAGTATGACAGACTTTTCATCGATTTTCAACCTCAGAGAATCTACGAAAAGAGAGCTAGAGAATCTCTTTCGAGGTAGTATAAAAGGCCTTTTAGCGGCTTCCGTCCCGCTTCCTCTCTAAAGCGTGGGCGGAGATAACCTCGTAGACCTTCCACATCTCCCCGTCCTCTTCATCGACCCAGAAATAGGGCTTTATCGCATAGCCCCCCAGGGCCTCTATCAGCTCCTCGTGGTCGTCCACACAAAAGTCCG
>JAZGDP010000008.1:0-4362 GCA_036477885.1 Dehalococcoidia bacterium | reverse complement strand
GCGCCTTGAGATCGGTGATGGAGCCCAAAGTGAACCATAAAGCCCTGGAGGATGTGAGATCTGCCATGACAAGGCTCATGCCATCCCTGAAGGGATTAAAGGTTGTAAAGACATGGGCGGGGTTCTGGGACCTCACCCCGGACATGATCCCGGTATTGGGGGAGGTTAAACAACCCAAGGGTCTCTTTGTGGCCGCCGGCTTCAGCGGCCATGGCTTTGCCTTGGGCCCTATAACGGGTCGGATACTGTCGGAGTTGATCGTAGACGGCAGGAGCTCACTGCCCATCGATGCCTTTAACCCCTCCCGATTCGTGAAAGGCCAAAAGGTCCCACCCATCAAGAGGGTTATTTAAGCACTCATGTCCCGGTTTTGTGACGGAGTGCTATAGCTCACGTTGACTCATTTAAAGACTCTTCAATAGGGGACGACTCACCAACAGACTGAGGGTTAAAGCCATCATAATGATAGCCCCGGCTCCCACTACAAGGGGAGCACCAAAGGATTCCGCCAAGGCGCTGGCAGGAAGAACTCCCAAGGGCATGAAACCCCAACTGATCATATAAAGGCTCATGACCCTCCCCCGCATCTCCTCAGCGGAACCGCTTTGGATAATGGTGTTACTCAGGGTCATAAAGCCCACGCTCCCCACTCCTACAAGGAGAAGGAAGGCCAGGGATAGGTACAGAGAATTGGACAAGGAAAACAGTATGAGGGCCCCTCCAAGGACAATACATAAAGCCATCATGAGGAGGCCCTTACGTTGGAAATTCCCCAAAGAGGCTAATGCAAGATTACCCATAAGTGCGCCTACTCCCACGGCGCCCATCAGCAGACCCAACCCCGAGGCCCCCACTCCCAATATATCCACGGCGAACACCGGCAATAGGAACTGATAGGACATGGCAAATATTACTATGACGGAGGATAGAATCAGAAGGGTTAATATATTGGGGGAACTCTTCACATATCGCAATCCGGCGAGGAGATCGTCGCGAAGGGAGCTAGAGGAGCGAGGAGAGGATTTACGCGCCACGGGCACCCTTAGCAAGGCGATCATGGATATAAAATAGAGGGCAGCGACAACAAAGTAAACTCCTTCTATATTTATAAAGCCCACTAGGAATCCACCCAGGGTTGGTGCAACAATCCTGTTTATGCTCAAACCGCTGGAGTTCAGGGCAATGGCATTTAGCAAGTATCTCCGCTCCACCAGCTCGGAGATCAGGGCCTGACGACCGGGTGCAGAGAGGGCAAAGACTATGCCAGATAACACCGAGGCCCCCAATATGTGCCATAGGGCTATGACATCGGTAGCCACAAGGAAAGCCACGGTCAAGCTAACCACGCCACTTATGCCCTGAGCTATGACCAGGAGGTTACGTTTCGCCATCCTATCGGCTATCACCCCACCAAAAAGGGAGAAGAATATGAGGGGTAACCCCCAAGAGGCCGTTACCAATCCCAGAGCAATGGGCGAGCCAGTGAGGTCGAATACCAGCCAACTTCGAGCAAGGACCTGCATATGAAACCCGGCATATGCAGCCAACATCCCCCACCAGAAGGCTCGATAGCTGGGTATCCTTAAAGAGCCAAAGGCCCGCAGCCACCCCGCCATAGGAAGCTGCTGAGTCGTGTCCTGGCCTTCGGAATCTACTTCTAAGGTAACAGAATCTCTTTTCATGGAATGAAATGCTTTGTCAGATGCTATTTGCGGAGGTGAGAAAAATGTTGCTACATTCAGCCTATTGCATTTCCCTCCTGGCGTCAAGAAATTCCAAGAGGGCACCGATCTCAGTACAAGTTTTTTCCTTCTCCTAGTTCCTAGCCCGATTAAAAACGCACCTTTTCTGTCCCACCCACCCGCCCACGGGGTTTTCTCTGGGGGACACCCCCAGACCCCAGCCAAAGGGGCTGCGCCCCCTTGAAACTCCCGAGGAGTGGGAAGGTCGCAGCCCCTCAGGACCTGCTTCAGGGTGAGTGGCAGTTTGATTAAAGCTTTTCGGACTGAGCATCAGTTAGAGTGAATGTGCTATAATTCCTTCATTCAAAGGAACTATGAAGGTCAGGCTATTTCAATGGAACGCATAACTATAATTGGACTAGGATTAATTGGTGGCTCCTTGGGCCTAGCACTCAAGGCTCTGCAGCTGTCTGAGGTAGAGATAGTCGGATACGATGTGAGCAATAGGAGCGCCAAGAAAGCCAAGAACAAGGGGGCCCTGGACCGCAGCGAAAGGAACATCGTCGAGGCGGTGAAGGACGCCGACTTCATAATTATCGCCACCCCGGTCATGGCAATAAAAGACGTCTTAGAAACTATTTCCCCCCACCTTCTGCCCGACAGCATAGTTACCGACACGGGTAGTACTAAGGCCCAGGTGATGGAGTGGGCGGATAATTATCTACCCGACTACGTGAGTTTTGTGGGGGGACATCCCATGGCCGGCAAGGAGGCTCAGGGCATAGACAATGCCGATGGAAACCTTTTCCTCGACTGCACCTATTGTATCATTCCATCCGTCAGGGCCAAGGAAACGGCTGTTAAATCGGTAGTGGGGATGGCCGAACTGGTGGGGGCAAAGCCCTTCTTCTTGGACGCCTCCGAACACGATGGGCTGGTGGCCGGGGTAAGCCATCTACCCTTAATATTGTCAACGGCCCTAGTATCCGCTACCGACCGGTCAACCGCCTGGCGAGAGATGGCCAAACTGGCTTCTACAGGCTACAGGGATGTTTCCCGTCTGGCCTCTGGAGACCCAGAGATGAGCGGGGATATCTGCCTTAGCAATAGGGAGAGCATTCTGCGGTGGATCGATAAATTCATCGATGAGCTAGATCATTATAAGACCTTAATAAAGAGCGATGCTGAGGAGCTACGCAGGGTTTTTGCGGAGGCTGTTGTCACCCGTGAGAAGTGGCTAAAAGGAATTGATTTGGAGCTGGAGGGCATCTCATCTCCGGAGCTGCCATCCATGAGAGAGAGTATGACGAACTTGTTCGTGGGGGGAGCCATAGCCCGGCGCACCAAGAAATTTATGAAAGCCTACAAAGAAAACCCACCCTTTCCTAAAAAGGACGAACCCCGCTCAGGTAATCACGGTGAGAAAACATAGGATCAAGGAATGTCCCTCCCTCTTTGGTGAGGTCAGCCCCCCAGGAGACAAGTCCATTTCCCATAGGGCGATTATTTTGAACAGCATCGCCGATGGAGCATCCAGAGTAATTAATCCCTCCCTCGGTGCCGATTGTCTGGCCACCGTTAATTGCTTAAGAGACCTGGGCATCGATATTGAAGGCCCCATCTCGGATATCTCGCCCACTTTTCTCATTCCCAACAAAGGAAGAGAGGACTTTAGGGAACCCACCACCATCCTGGATGCCAAGAACAGCGGCACCACCATACGTCTGCTTACGGGGCTGTTATCTACCATGCCCTTCCTCTCTATCATCACCGGGGACGAGTCTCTTCGCTCCCGTCCCATGGACCGGGTGATTGAACCCCTCCGCCTCATGGGGGCACAGATATGGGGCAGAAGCAGCGATTCTCTAGCGCCTCTAGCCATAAGGGGAGCCTACATTAAGGGGATAGAATATCGTCTCCCCATCTCCAGCGCTCAGCTCAAGTCGGCCATCACCATAGCCGCCTTATTCGCCGACGGCCCTACTATTCTTGAGGAGCCCTCTATCTCCCGAGACCACACGGAGAAGCTGCTGGAGCTGATGGGCAATGGCCCCAAAAAGGAGGGCCAAAGGATAACCATCACCCCAGGGCCCCTCAAGGCGCTGGACGTGAGGGTGCCGGGGGACATTAGCTCCGCAGCCTACTGGCTGGTGGCGGGGGCCATACACCCCAACGCTCAAATAAAGATCTTAAATACGGGGGTCAATCCCACTCGTACAGGCATAATAGATGTACTACAGGCCATGGGGGCTAATCTTAAGATAGAGAACCAGAGATATGAAGGCAACGAACCGGTGGCCGACCTTCACATTCAGTCCAGCCAGTTGGTGGGCACCGAGGTGGCAGGCGAGCTCATCCCCAGGCTCATCGATGAGATACCCCTCATCGCCCTGGCCGCCTCTCAGGCCCAGGGGACCACCATTATTCGAGATGCCGCCGAGCTAAGGATAAAGGAATCGGACCGCATAGCCGCCCCGGTAAGGGAGCTGGGCCGCCTGGGGGTTCATATAGAGGAGCTGCCCGATGGGATGGTTATTCATGGTGGAGGGCCCCTTAGCGGGGCTCGATGTTACAGCTATAATGATCACCGCTTAGCCATGACCCTGGGGATCGCAGGCCTCATCGCTAGAGGAGAGACGATAATAGAAGGGACAGAGGTGGTAGATGTCTCCTACCCATC
>JAZGDP010000079.1:0-5313 GCA_036477885.1 Dehalococcoidia bacterium | reverse complement strand
CGCTGGACGCCTGTGTGAAGATACGCATCAGGAAGGTGAAGGGTGGGAAGAATGGGAGTGGCCTCACAGGGGCCCTGAAGGGTATCGTGGGGATATTCACAAGATAGCCCATCCAGAGGAGAGCAGTTATGACGCGCTGGGGCTTTACGGTTGATTTAAAGCGTTGCATAGGGTGCTACGGGTGCGTGGAGGCGTGCAAGACGGAGAACGGGACGCCTCCTCAGATATTCTGGATGAAGCTGTACAAAAGGAACCAGGAGGAGCTCAAGGCATCGTGGCCCTTCTTGCCTACCCGATGCAATCACTGTGAGGATGCGCCCTGCGTGACGGCCTGTCCCACGGGAGCAAGCCACCAGCGTGGCGACGGCATAGTTCTGGTGGACCACGACCAGTGCATAGGGTGCCAGGCGTGCATAATAGCGTGTCCGTATCAGGCCAACTCCATGTGGTGGAATGGAGATGGCTACTACGGTAAGGAGCTTACACCTTACGAAGAACAGTTGTATGACGTGGAGAGGCGGAAAGGCACGGCTACGAAGTGTACCTTTTGCCACCATCGGCTGGACAAAGGTATGGATCCTGCCTGTGTTGAGACATGCCCCACCGATGCACTGATGTGCGGTGACTTGGACGATCCCGAGAGTAATATCAACCAGGTATTACACAGGCGGGACTACATTGTGCCCCAGGAGGCGTTAGGCACGAGGCCCAAGCTCTTCTATTTAACCTAGCGTTAGGCATAGGCTTCGTTTGTTCACTTAAAGTTCATATTTTCATACAGGAACGGAGAAGTAAGATGGTGGCAGGTTATTCCACTTTGTTAAAGGCCCACCCTCCTATTATGACCCTGGGCTACCGTGACCAGAGGGTCTGGGGGACGAAGATAGCCATTGCCCTGTTCGCTGGGGGAACAGGGGCCGGCGCCTATTTCATGTCGAAGATACTGTATGCTACGGGGACCATCTCCCTCTCGACAGCCGCGATCTCCGGATGGATCGAACTTGTTCTTGCGGCCACCGGCATCCTTTTTCTTACGGCCCATTTGGGCCGTCCTCTCCGGGCCTGGAGAGCCGTCGGAAGGCCCCATGCAGCCTGGATAAGCAGAGGGGCCATCGTACCTCCGGCCTTCATCCTCTTCGTGTTCTTGTCTCTTCTTCCGTCCATAGAAGCCCTCGATGGTCTCCCCTGGCGAGAAGAGTCGGGAGCGTGGCAGGCTATAGTTATCGTGGCCATGATATTAGGAATGGGGTACATCCTCTACACCGGTATGGTTATCTCCACGTGGAGCTCCATCCCCTTCTGGAACACGCCCCTTATCCCGCTGCTTTTCACCACCGCTTCTCTGCTGGCAGGGACTGGCATTACACAAATAGTCCTGGCAGTCCGTGACTTGAGGAGCCCCGTTATGGATCTCATAGTGGTGGGGTTCATCATAGGCAATGGCCTACTTCTTGCAATGCTCATAGTGGATGCTTACACCAGGGAAGTCACGGTACTCCAGTCGATGCGCCGGTTCCTTGGTCTGCATGGAGGTGCTGCTTTCTGGGTGGGAATAGTGCTAGTCGGGCTTGTCTTGCCCGGTGTCCTGGTGCTGGTCGACTACTGGGGCAACATCGCAGGTGTTGGCGGCAGGATAGTGCTGGTGGTGGTCGGCGTCTCCATCCTTATTGGAGGGCTCATGCAGCGGTACTGCGTGTTGAAGTCGGGACGCTACAGGTTGCCTATCTAACCTGGAAGGATGTGATGGCAGCCAGACTGGTGGGCACAAGAGAAATACCTCAATCCATATCAGGGCAATAAGCTATAACGCCTCGTAGTCGGCTAGACAGCTATCTACCACTATAGGGTGTATCGAATGAAGGTCCCAGAAATCCTTAGAAATGATGAAATTTCATCATGTGCCCCTCTGGAAAATAACACTGCTAGTTTTCATCCTTCGGCTGACCGCCTCAGCTACCGTTGTCCCACACCAATCATCCTTGGGGTATTGCTAACTTTAACTCTGCCGTGCGAAGTGGCAAATTGAGCTGAAGGGTCCGATTTACACACTGCCCTGACTGACAGCGGTCTCCAGATGCCTTCTTAGTGGTGAGACCAGGCTCCACGCGCTATAATGTCGCAGTGAGGTTCACCTTCGATACGTAGATAAAGGGAGGAAAACCATGGCCACCGATCTTACCGTCATTTTGGAAAACCGCCCTGGCACGTTAGCCGATATGGGCGAAGCCCTGGGGAGAGCTGGTGTCAACATCGATGGGCTGTGTGGATTCCCCAGCGAAGGAAGGGGGGTCATGCATATCTTAGTGGAGGATGCGGCGGCTGCCCTACGCGCTCTCAGAGAAGCTGGGCTTGAAGTGGGTGGCGAACGTCAGGTCTTAGTTCTGGATGTCGAGGACCGACCGGGAATGTTTGGAGATGTCTGCCGCCGTATAGCTGATGCTGGGGCAAACATAGACCTAGTGTATGCGGCCACTAGCACCCGGCTAGTCATCGGCGCCGATGACTTGGGCAAGGCCCACGCTGCCCTGTAGGGCGGTGCCCTTGGCCCGGAGATAATCCACTATGGCTCGCCGGTATGCCTCTCTCGATGGCTTCGTGGTCCCCTTAGGGGCTTGCCACAAAGCTGGGGTAGCTGTTGCTGTATGTTAAATAAAGGGGGTAAAATCTCCAGCTATAACCCCCAGTTATGAGGAAATCCAGCAAATAAAGGGGAGATTTTCATCCCATCAACTTCTACCTAATCCATGTGCTATCTCTATATTGAACTTGTATCCGTACTTTTCTCCGGTCTTAATTAACGCCTGAATGGTCTTGATATTCCGTTCAACTGACATTCTATCGTCCTTACTTATTCTGCAGCTTAGGACTCGCCTAAAATGATGTAAAGCACCTTTTGCGGCATTTTGCATATCTATATCGCAATTACCAAACCATTTTTTCCTCCTGAGTAAAATCCCCTGCCTGCGAAAGGTATTTTGGCAGTTGAATAGGTCCCAGAAAACCAGACCAATTTTGTTTTAGTTGTTCTGCCTTTTTCTGTTCAGGTAACTCTTCAAATCTGGATAGAAATACTGGATAAAGCATAGTGCCTATAGCATAATAGGGCCTTGGGTCATCTGGCTTAACTAAAGACGCTTTTTCGAAAATCTTAATTGCGTCTTCGACTGGAATCACTTCCCCCACTGCAAGTTTACTAAGCCCAAGTTCAGGAGATTGCCCAGAGTTTCTTAGTGCATAAATGCCACCTAAAAAGTACGTCCACAGAAATTCGTTGGGTTCCTTTTGCCGTGCATCTTCTAGTGCCTTCTGAGCTGTTTCCCAAAACTCGGCATCATCGAGTCCAACTTTCGGGTCCTCTAGGTGGCTCAGTATAAGATTATGTAATCTTTGTTCTTCTTCTGGCAACAACTCGCTTAAAGGCAACAGAGGCCCCTCGTCGCTATACAAGAATCTTCGGACATTGAGTATTACTGATTGGACCATTCTCATCCACCTAGTCGGGGATTTTACAAATCAAACTCATTAGGCTTGGCCTGAGCGCTCACTAAGATACCTCTTTCAGCCGGTCTTTCACACGCTCCTTGAGATGCGGAAACTGTTTATACATAACAGCAAGTGAATCTGTAACTGCAAATTTTTCCTCTTTTCGTACCCCTAATTGCAACGTCTTCTCAAAATAATATAGGGATTGCTCAGCGGCCTCATCTATCGCGATACCTGATTTAGACAGAGCCTCCTGAGACGCCTGACAGACAATATGTCGATGGGCGCTTGATTCTTGCCGATGCTGGCCTCGGTGATAGCGGCCATACTATCGTAGCACTCCTTCGCCTCTCAGCTTGGATATCTCGTCCTTGCTTAGTCTTGCGACCTGGGAGAGTACTTCGTCGGTGTGCTGGCCCAGCTCCGGCGCCGCCGAGGATATGGAGGCTGGCGTGCCGGAAAACCTCAGGGGTATGCCCGCCACCTTCATCCGACCCCTTTTGGGATGGTCTATTTCGGTTACGTATTCGTTCTCCAGGGCTTGTGTGTCGTCGGATAGCTCTACCGTGGCTTTGACCGGCGAGTAGGCCATGGTGATGCCAGCCCTCTCCAGTGTCTCTACCCACATAGGGAGACTCTTCTGGGCGAATATCCTGTCTAAGGAGGTTATCAACTCCCGGCGGTTGTTCGCTCTGGATTTAGCGTCGGCATATTTGCCGTCCTGCGCCAGCTCCGAGGCGCCGATGCAGCGACAGAACTCGTTCCAGAAACGGTCCGAATCGGGTTCGCAGAACATTATCCATCTGCCGTCGGAGCACTGGTACCAGTTGTAGAGGGGATTTTCGGCATCGAGCCGGTCGCCGTGGGGGTCGATGGGTGATCTCTCCCCGAGGGGCAGCGACAGGTCCGGATGGTCTCGCCACAGGGCGTAGTTGACCGCGCCGTGCTGGAAGTGGATGGCGCTGCCCAGAAGCGACCCTTCAACCTTTTGGCCTTTGCCACTCCGTTCCCTCGACACCAGCGCCGCCAAGATTCCATACACCATGACGGTGCCGGTTGTCTGGTCAAAGAGGCCACCTTCTATCACCTGGGGCTCCGAAGTCGGGCTGCCGGACAGACCAACGGAGAATCCGGTCCGGGCCTGGATTAGGGCCTCGTAGGCCCGTTTCTCCCTGTGGGGCCCCAGAGGCCCGAAGGAGCCCACCGATGCGTAGACCAAACGCTGGTTGCGAGGGGAGATGGTCTCGTAATCGGCGCCCAGGCGGGACAGGAGGCCCTCGGGGAAGTTGGTGACGAAGACATCGGACCTCTCCACCAGTAGATACAGGATATCCCTGCCCTGGGATTGCTTGAGGTTCAAGGCCACACTCTTTTTGTTTCGGTTGACGGCCTCGAACCAGAAGGGGCCCAATGTACGAAAGCCATCTCCACCATCGGGACGCTCGATCTTGATGACCTCGGCGCCCAGGTCACCCAGGATGTAGCCGATGGGCGGCCCGACGTGCAGCACCGCCAGCTCGATTACCCTAATGCCTTCAAGAGGTCCTGGCATCATTACCTCCTTTCTTGGGGCCCGATGGTTCTAGTCTATCTGGGCCAGAGCAGGCGTCTTGTCGGCCCAACGCTTCGCCCGCTCCAGGACCGCCGATGCCCTCACCCAGGGTGAACCGACCGTTGGATAGCACGTCGACGGATATGGCGGCCTTGGCTAATTGAAAAGGACCTCTGAAGGGGAGAGGCACGACCGCCGTTCCTAGCCTGGAGCCGGTGGGTCCGCTGGGCAACGGCTGCCACGAGTACGAAGGCGTCCATACAGGGCACGGTGACGGA
>JAZGDP010000078.1:0-2764 GCA_036477885.1 Dehalococcoidia bacterium | reverse complement strand
GCGAAGGGGTTGTCACTATCTCTCATATATTTCACAACATCGGTAATACCCACCCTTACACCCTGTCTTTCCATCAGATTTTCGATGGCAGGAAAGACATCTCCGTTCATCATGAACACACCCGTGTCGATGGCGTTCCAGACCTTCAGGTCTTTCGCTATGGCTGCTATGTTGCCGGCAGCATCCACTAGAACTCTAGTGGCGTCTCTGATCTGGGAGGGGTGCCACGCCTCCAGATCCACGCAGAGAACACATCCCCCTCGGTGTGTTGACAAAAGACGGTGGATGATCCCAGAGGTTATGGGGTGGTCACCCATGCACACGACAAAGGGCCCGTCTGCCAAAAAAAAGCGAGCCGCGTATAAAGATAGGGCGTTGTCTCCGTCATAGTGTTCGTTGTGTATAAACCTCAGGTTTGGATGCGTCCCATTAAGGGCTTCCATTATCTTCTCCGCCCGGTAGCCTACCACCACGGCGATTTCTGATAGACCCGCCGAACTCAGCGCATTTAGAGGGTAGTGAATCAACTGTCGCCCGCCAATTTCCAATAGCGCTTTTGGGATGTCCAAAGTAAGGGGGTGCAGACGAACGCCGTATCCGGCGGCGATTATTACTCCCTTCATAGCCTTCCTCCTCCTTCCATTAGTCATATTGGTTACTATGATGCAAGCGCCTTTTTACGTTGGACTTAGTATGTTGAGGGGATCACAGCTCTCATCGAGTCGAATATTCATGGCTTCAGGGTATGTTAACCGTCGACTCACCCAGGAATCACCGGCAGCGTTACATGGGAGGGATAGCGACCATCGTGAAGCACCGTTTGAGTCGCCGGCTTCAAGACAGTATCCTCGCCGAAGGTATTCCCTGTATTGGGATTTCGGTCGAAGCGAGGGAAATTGCTGCTGGAGATCTCCAGCCTTATTCGATGGCCAGCCTTGAACACGTTGCTGGTGGCACCGAGGTCTATGGTGTATTTATACTCCCGGCGCCCGCCTTGATAAGCTTTGGGCGTGCCTTGGACTCTCAATATCTAGCCCGGATGATGCCAGCCTCGGGCACCACGGCATACTCGGCGAAGGAGGAAACACCGGCATAATGGTTTATCCTTTGTGAGTCCTTGTGAAGCCGAGAGCCCCCCACGTATTCCCAGGGGTTGTCACAGAGGTGAGGCGACCCAATCACGCAGTAGTAACACACACCACAGTTGGGGACAAAGGATAGCACCGCATGGTCGCCAGGCTTGACCGAGGAGACGCCAGGGCCAACCTCCTCGACTATCCCCGCCGCCTCGTGCCCTAATACCACGGGAGGGGTGACCCACATATCCTTCCACTCTCCCTTTATATCCCTCCAATCGCTATGGCAGACTCCGCTACCGACTATCTTCACCAAGACCTCACCAGCCATGGGAGCATCGAGCTCTATCTCCTCTACACTAAGGGGGGTATTGTGCTTATACAGCACAGCGGCTTTGATCTTCATGTTGGCCCTCCCACTACCTCTTTCACGTTTTGCCCGCGAACCCGCACAGTATGGTGTGCGGTAGTAGCATGGGGTTCATACTAACAAGGGCGGCGTCTTCTGTCAAGGGATTCCCTCCGTGCTACCTCTGACAGTGACGACAGAAGTTAGTGAGACGCTGGTTGGCCCTTATGTCAGATATGACAGCGCCGCAGTTGGGGCAGGGCTGGCCGCCCTTGCCATGAACCTTCAGAAAATCCCGGACCTTCACATCTATCTTGTCTCCCATACGCTGGGCCACAATGGGTATGGCCTCATTGAGAACGGTATCTATAGCCAGGTACAGAGATTCCACCTCGCTAAGGGAAAGGCGAGGCCTGAGCTTGTAAGGGTATATGCCCGCCTTGAAGAGAATCTCGTCGGCATAGGCGTTTCCTATGCCCGCCAAGAAGGTGTCGTTGACCAATATGTTCTTGATCTGGCCGGGATGTCGCCTCAGCCTCTTCTGAAAGAGCTCCAGGCTTACTTCAGGGCTCAGTGCCTCGGGCCCCATCTCCTTGAATCGAGGAATGAGCCCCAGGTCACCATCGGGGACCAGATATATCTTTCCCATTAGCCTATCGTCGTAATATCTAAGCTCCCTAGCGTTGCCCAATGACAGGATAAAACAGGTCTTGGCACGGCGACGCTCCCCTTTATCGCAGTACTGGAGCCTTCCGGTAAGCATGGGATTAACAGCTAAGATGTGCTGCGTCTGCAAGGAGAGCAGCAGGTATTTGCCGCGGCGCTCCACGCCTTTAAAGGCATTGTGCTCAAGGATGCTGGAGAACTCCTTGGCCGTGGGCATACGTATGACCAATGGCTGTGGGGTCTCTGCTGCCTCTATCCTTATGTCCAATATAGTGGCGTTCAAAAACCCCCTGATGGCCTCTAGGTCCGGCAGCTCAGGCACGAGTCTAGACCTCCTACCTCGACTCGAAGGAACGAAAGAAGTCCTATGGTAGGGAGTTTACCAATTTTTTCACCCTAGTTCATCTTAACTGACCCCATTGACTTTGCCGGTCAGTTGGTATTAGAATCAAGGCCAGTTTCTGCGATTGGGTTTCTTTGGGAGGCTTTCATGGCACAAAAACGCCCTTTAGAAGAAGCTCAGGTGGGCGAGGAGTTGGGCCCTATCCGCTACAAGGTTAGCGAGGGGCTGGTAAAAAAATCCGTGGAACTGGTGGATGAACCCCATCCCTGGTATCTTTCCAATTCCCCCTTCGGCGGACCCATAGTCCCCCCTTTAATCATCGCCAGCGAT
>JAZGDP010000077.1:0-7896 GCA_036477885.1 Dehalococcoidia bacterium | reverse complement strand
GCGCCACTGTCGCAATCGCACGGGGCTTGGAGGACGCATCGTTCCTCCCGTAGTGCCATGATAACGAGCCTGACCTCTCGTGCGAGCCTCAGCCATCAGGATGCCCAGGGCTACAAGAACCAAGGCCAGAGAAAGGGCTGCCGCCAGGGTGCGATCGAAGGCACTCTCATATTGCAGGAAGATCACCCGGGTGAAGGAATTGAATCGCATGAGGGATACCGCTCCAAAGTCGCTCAAGGTGTAGAGGGCCACCAGCAAAGCGCCGGCAGCGATGGCAGGACGGAGTTGAGGCAGAGTCATCCTGCGAAAGGTGGTCCAGGGGCCATATCCCAATCCTCGGGACGACTCCTCCAGGGCGGGGTCCATGCGCCTTAGGGCTGCCCGAACGGTGAGCAACACGTAGGGGTAACTGAGAAGGGTTAGGACAAGCATGGCTCCAGGGAAGCCGTATATATCGGGTAGCCTATTCACACCCAGGGGTTCTAATAGCCCCTGAAACATTCCCTTAGGCCCCAGGGCAACTACAAACAGATAGGCGCCTACATAGCTGGGGATGACCAGAGGCAGAACGGTGACCACCAACCAAAATCTCCGAAAGGGCAGGTCGGTGCGCACGGTGAGCCAGGCCAGCGGCACAGCGATGGCAATGGAGGCTCCGGTCACTGCAAAGGCCAGAAGAAGGGTGCGGACCAGTGTATTCAGGACGCGGACCTGAAAGAGGAGGTCCCACGCCTCTATCCCCGCGCCTAGAGTCCGTAAGACCAAATAAGCCGGAGGAAGGGCCATCGCCGCCGCCACAATGGCAGCAGGAATCCAGACAACAGCCGGGGGCCAACTTGGCCTAGCACGTCCAACTCCAGGAAGGGCGCTAGCCAATGAGCCGAGAGCCCCTACTTCAACGGCCATAGCTAAGGTAGCACCCCCGTTTCACGGAGAAGCTTCAAGGTGCCCTCCAAGTCAGTCACACTCGATGGGTCAATGTCAGGAACCTCGATCTGGGAAAGGGGCAGCAGCTCTGGATGGGTTTTTACCCCCTCCACCAGAGGGTACTCGAAGGTCTGACTGGCGAAGTACTGCTGAGCCACCGTAGAGAGCATAAACTCCAGAAAAGCCTCAGCAGTCTCTTGGTTCTTGGAAGTCGAGAGGATGCCGGCCCCGGCCATGAGAATGAAAGCGCCCGGGTCTCCGGCCTTCAAGTAGTAGTTGCGGGCAGGGAATGACTCGCCCTTCTCTGCGAGGAAGCGGAATAGATAGTAGTGGTTGACGAAACCGACATCGATCTCACCAGCACCTGTGGCCTCGACGATGGATGTATTGTTCGGGTATTCCATGGGGTCGTTGGCTTTCATGCCCTCCAGCCACTGTCGTGTACGCTCATCGCCCTCCAGGACACGCATGGCCGTCACCATGGCCTGGAAGGAGCCATTGATAGGTGCCCACCCTATGCGTCCCTTCCACTGGGGATCGGTGAAGTCGAAGATGGAGTCCGGCAGGTCGGCCTCACTTAGCGTTTCGGTGTTGTAGACCACCGTCCGCACCCTGGCAGAGATACCAACCCACTTACCTTCAGGCGAACGGAAAGGCTCTGGCACCAAAGTCAAGATGCTGTCAGGAAGGACAACAAAACGGTCCGAAAGGGCACCCAAGGCATCGGGGTTGGAGCCGAAGAATATATCGGCTGGGCTCCTGGAGCCTTCTTCTTCTATGGTAGCTATAAGCTCTGCGTGTTTGCCATATCTGACCCCCACCTCTATGCCAGTAGCATTGCTGAACTGCTCAATAATAGGACCCACCAGAGACTCCTCCCTACCAGAGTAGATGATAAGGGCCTGTCCTGCTCTTGCACTGGAACAGGCCAGGGTCGTCAGAAAAGCCAGTATAATCAGGCCGCCGAGGATAGCTACAAGAGAACGCCTCCCAACGCTCCTCATATCGCATTTCCTTCTCGGTATCTCTAGCCTTCGTCAGAATAAATCTTGGCTTCTTCAAATACCGTACAAGTGCATAAATTCTCACACGTATTAGGAAAGGCAGAACTTAGAAATTAGTATACACAAAAAACAATGTTTGTCAATACCTAATTTATAAGATAAGTCTTAATTAAATTATTTTAATTGTAAATACTGACATTAAAGTATAGCTCTGCCTATGAACACATAGGTCCTCCTGTGTGGAACAGGCTATAAATAGACAGCCCTATTCTGGTGAATCCAGGGATGGGAGATGGTTGACCAGTGGGCATAGGGCAAGTACAATCTCCAAGAAAGGGGGCCAGGGGTTACCGTCTTTTCTGCCCTATGCCTTTAAGTGGTGGGGCGTGGGTTAGAATCCTATCAGAGATGTCACGCTAGACTTAGTCCAGAGTTTCCACACCCTCCGATCTGCAAAATACTGAGGGCTTTTATTGAAATAGCAACCGCTGGGTAGATATGTTCTCGAGAGTTTGGCATTGGGCTACATTCTACGAACTGGCCTTTATTAGCCTTACTTTTCTGTTCGGCTTGCAGCTTCTTCGTACACTTTTAACAGGACTGGTCTTCTACCTGCGAGATGCCCAAGGCTTCAGCTCCCCTACATTAGGTTTATATGCATTGCTCCTGTTTCTGCTGGCGTTCCTCGCTAGCCCAATGGTGCGATTCCTTAAGCTCCCCTTTGCCCTAGTTACCGTCTCCGGTGGCCTTGCCCTAGTCCGCGTAGTCGAACAGCTAACCTCCTCGCCGCTCATAGACCTGATTTTGGCGACGATGGGTATTGCCCTCTTTCTTTTTTTTATCCCCATATACGTCGGTGGTATAAAGAGTACTGAGACGGGTAGACTCTTCGCTATAGCCATCCTTCTGGGCATAGCTCTGGATACAGCTATCAAAGGCTCCTTCACCACCATGGACCTTTCCTGGTCACGAGGGGCAGTTAGTTACACCATCGTTGTAGTGCTATTCGCTCTGCATTGGTGGAGCATGCTTAAGGTCCTTCGTTTCCGGCCTCACCAAGGGGATGATGGAGGTCCACGGTCATCGCTGCCCCTCATCGGTCTGGGGCCGATTCTTGTATTGGAGCTGCTTCTTTTCCAGAACATAGGCCAGCAGACGGTGCTCACGGAATGGACCCAGCCACTACTCTTCGGCTGGATAGTCTTAGCTAACGCCATTGCCATTGGAGTTGTAGCGTTCTCGCCGCACAGATATATGGGGTGGCCGTTCACCCTGGTGTTAGGAGCAGGACTCATAGCATTGGTGTGGAGTGAACCATCAGGCTCGACAGCGGCAGTGCTGCAATTAGTAGGACACACGATAGTCGCCCTGCTGCTCCTACGTCTGGGAGCCTCCCTAGGCTGGTCGGCCACAAGTCGAGGCATTGGCCGACTAAGTGTGGCCAGCGGAGTTGGGATGCTTCTGCTATTGGTCCTTCTTTTCTCCTATTACGCCAGCTATGACATAGATATACCCTTCAGTCAAAGGGCAGTGGCCCCCATCGCCGCAGCCATCCTTGCACTGGGAGCCCTGGCTGCAGTAAGGGCTATCCCCAGGGAAATAGGGGTTATGCCAGCGAAATGGGTGCCAGCCCTCTCTGGGTTCCTGCTAATTTTCTTGCCTCTGGGTTATTTTTTGGCCTACGATGAACCATCGGAGGTCCAGGGCGGTGGTTTTCCGGTACGGATAATGTCATATAATCTGCATCAGGGGTTTGGCGTGGAGGGCCACCCCTCCATAGAAGAGCTTGCCGATGCCATAGCGATGGAAGATCCCGACATAGTGGCATTACAAGAGGTGTCCCGGGGATGGGTTATAGATGGTTCTTTCGATATGCTGGAATGGCTCTCCCGTCGCCTCGATCTACCCTATGTGTGGGGCCCAGCGGCCGACTCGGTATGGGGTAACGCCGTCCTCAGCCGCTATCCGGTATTAAGTGCAGAGACTCATCCCATGCCCAATAACGACGAGTTGCTTTTGAAGCGCTCCTTCACCTCGGTAGACATAGACATCGGCGAAGGGCAATCGCTAATGGTCATCGCTACCCACCTACACCACCCAGCCGACGAAGGGTATCGAAGAGAGCCACAGGTTGAGGCGATCCTCGATTTCTGGGATGCCACCGATAAGACGGTGCTGCTGGGTGACCTCAACGCCCACCCTACGGACCCTGAAATGGTGCTTCTCGGCGAGGCAGGGTTGAAGGACGCCTTCATCGATTCCGGTGCTGTCGGGGACGGTTACACATCCCGATCTGACGACCCCTGGCAGCGCATAGACTATATCTGGATATCCCAGGACCTGGAGGCTAAGGACTTCTCCATTACCGACAGCAGAGCCTCAGACCATCTGGGCATCGCCGTTACTGTATACTCCTAAAAGGTCTTAAAAGTCGAGTTTGGCCTTTAATGCGAATCGAAAGGGCTAACATATCTTGAAGAGTACAGCGAAGACCATTGTTATCGTTAACCCAGCCTCGGCCAATGGTCGCGTCGGAAGAGAGTGGGACCGGATCCATCGCCAGATAAAGGAAAACTATGATTGTACCTTTGAGGTAGAGATGACGCAGCATCCGGGACACGCTGTGGATTTATCTCAAGAAGCAGTTAAGGCCGGGTATAGACTGGTGGTAGCCCTGGGTGGCGATGGAATGATTAACGAGGTGTTAAATGGCCTATTTAGGGAGAGGGAATCCCTCAGGGAGGATGTTGTTTTAGGACTTTTGCCTCTGGGCACCAGCAACGACCTACGCCGGACTCTGGGTATTCCCAAGAAGCTCCCGTTGGCGGTGCAGACTCTAAATAAGGCAGAGGTGCGGCTTGTAGACGTGGGGAAAGTGACGACTTCCAACCTTGAGGGAGTCCCGGAGGTGAGGTGCTTCCTTAACGTCGCAGATTTTGGCTCTGGGGGAGCCATAGCGGACCGGGTTAATCGAACGACAAAGCGCTTTGGTGCCCAGCTCTCCATTTACTGGGGGATCATATCGACCATGATCTCCTTTGAAAACCCCACCATCACCTTCAGCATAGACGGCGGCGGTGAACAGACAGCCGTCATCAACGATTTTATCTTAGCTAATGCCAGGTATTTTGGCGGGGGCCTGAAGCCAGCACCCGATGCTCAAATGGACGATGGGCTCTTTGATATCATTACCCTGGGCGATATAGGGTTCGTGGAAAGCTTAATAAATCTCCCCAGGCTTAAGAAGGGCACCCATTTGACTCACAAGAAGGCTCGGTTCTATCGAGGAAAGAGAGTGGTGGCAAGGGCCAATACAAGGGTTATGATTCAAACCGATGGGGAAGTGATAGGAGCCCTACCCGCCACCTTTGAAATTATCCCCCAAGCATTAAAAGTTAAAGCTTAGGTTCCTACGCCCCTTGTCTTGCTCAGGATAGACACGCCTTAAAGGTAAGGGTATAATTACGTCAATAGATTCCACGCTAAGCTGAGGCTTGAACGCTAATATAAGTAAAAGACCCTGGAAAAATGCTGAGCATTAAGGACTACTATTCCAACAAGGGAATTCTCATTACGGGCGGCACTGGCCTGTTAGGGAAGGTATTGATAGAGGCCATACTCCACAAGCTTCCCGATATTAGGCGAGTGTATGTACTCATCCGGCCCAGATCCACCCCAGATGGCAGGGCTACCACCCCCGAAGAGCGACTGTGGGAGGAAATCTTGAACTCCACCGCCTTTGATTCCTTGAGGGCGCAACAAGGAGAGGAATTTACAGCCCTGGTTAAGGGCAAAGTCGAGGCCATAGCCGGTGACTTATCTCTAGAGCGTTTCGGATTGGATGACTCCATCTACCAGAGGCTGCAAAAGGAAGTCCAGATTATCATAAATTGTGCCGCTGTGGTTTCCTTCGATGCGCCCTTAGACATGGCTGTTCGCCTCAATACTCTAGGCCCCAAGCGAATTCTAGAATTTGCCCAAGGTTGTGACAATCCCTTCGTTGCCCATGTGTCCACCTGCTATGTTAACCCCCTCGAGGGCCCCATTTCCGAGGAGCCTCTAGACCCCACCACAACCCCCCACCAGCTCAATGGCAAATCTGGAGAGCCCTATGATGTCGACCGAGAAGTAAAGGCTATCCAAGAGTTTGTGGAGCGCATAAATAAAGAGTCTCATAGCCTACGGCAAACCATAAAGTTTAATATGGCCGCACGTTTTAGCATCGACGGCCGAAAAGGCAATGATAAAAATGATAAACAGGGTAACGATGCCAAGATTGAACCATTGCGGCGAGAGTGGGTTAACAAGAGAGTAATAACAGGTGGCCTACGGTGGGCTCATCGTAGGGGCTGGAATGATACCTACACCTTTACCAAAGGCATGGGCGAGCAGATATTCATGCGCTATCGAGGGAACATCCCCAGCCTTATTCTACGTCCCTCCATCATCGAAAGCGCCTTAAAAACTCCCGCACCGGGCTGGCTGGATGGATACCGGATGCTAGACCCCCTCATTATCACTTATGGACGCGGTCGCCTTCCTGATTTCCCAGGCAACCCCAACGGCATCCTCGACATTATCCCCGCCGATATGACGGTTAATGCCCTGCTGGCCGCTATACGCCAGGCTCATGAACAAGGGGGTACCGTGGTATACCAGGTGGCCTCTGGCATGGAGAACCCCCTAACCTTGCGCCGCTTCGCCGACCTCGTCCAAGATTATTTTCAGCGGGTTCCGTTGGTGGGACAGGAGGTCATGAGCAAAGCCTTGCCCCAGAGAACCTTCCCCACTACTAAACAGTTCCTGCGACGCCTGCGATATCGCTATGTACTTCCACTCCGTGCCGCAGAGGGGCTGGCCATCGTGACCTCTATCATACCTGTACAACGGCGCGCTCTTGCCAAATCCAGATCCCGTCTCGCTTCCCTAGAGCGACTGAGTCGTTACGCCTTGCTATATGGGCCCTATGCCGAGACTAAGGCCCAATACCAGACCCACCATCTGAAGGAGCTGTGGAAATCTCTCTCAACAGAGGAGCAAGAGATTTTCGATTTCAATATAGGGGATATCGATTGGCATCATTATATCCAAGATATACATATACCAGGCATAAAGCTGTACCTCCTGGGTATCCCAAGGGAAGCTTCCATATCTGAGTCTGCTGAAAGTGACCTCTTCGAAGGCAAGGAATGGAGTCCCGATGTACAAGAACCAGACGAAGAAGAACAGTCGGTCACATCAGGGTCACAGATTACAGGGGAAGAAGCATCCGAAGGCAGCAGCAAACCCTCGATGGTGGAAGCCGTATCATCTGAATCTGTCCAAGGAGGAGTTACCGACCACAGCACCACAAGGATCCTGGACAGTTTGTCCAGTACCGTGCGTCACGACGAAGTGGAGCGATGGGCCCGGGCGTCCTTATTTAAACGGGCGGCGCGCTCCATGACCCGGGGCCTTGTACGTCAAAGCTTTAAATATATCCTGGGCTTTCACTGTGAAGGATTAGAGCATATTCCTGAAGAAGGGCCCTTCATCGTCGCCGCCAACCACACCAGCCACCTGGATACGGGAGCCCTGCTGTCCGCCCTGGGCCACAGGGCTAAATATCTGCATCCGGTAGCCGCCACCGATTATTGGTTCCGTAACCGGCTCCGAGGTTGGACTCTTCGCACTGCGCTGTCGGTCATACCTTTCGACCGACAGGCCCATATGTCCGAGGCCTTGGGACTGCCCATAGAATTCTTACGACAGGGTCATTCACTGATATTCTTTCCCGAAGGCGGACGCAGCATCAGCGGAAAGATTCAACCCTTCAGGAGCGGCATAGGACTGCTGGCCTTGGCATCGGGGGCTCCCATAGTCCCTGCCCACATCCACGGCACTTTCCAGGCCTTACCCAAAGGGCGCTCCATCCTCAAACGTCATCCAGTGAGAGTACGCTTCGGGCCGCCTATTAACATAGAGC